>JALHUB010000249.1 GCA_022865685.1 Dehalococcoidia bacterium
CCGAGCCCACACGCATCTCGGGCGGGCGGGTGGGAAGATCTGACATAGCTTTGACCAGGTCGGGTACCGAACGCAGCGACGCGGGTTATTCCTTCAGCCAGCGGGCGGCGTCCTTGGCGTGATACGTGATGACGATGTCGGCGCCGGCGCGCTTGATGGCCGTCAGCACCTCCAGCACGACGCGCTTCTCGTCGAGCCAGCCGTTGGCAGCCGCCGCCTTTATCATAGCGTACTCGCCGCTGACGTTATAGGCCGCGAGGGGCAGGTCGAAGCGCTGGCGGGCGCGGGCGAGCACGTCGAGGTAGGCCAGCGCCGGCTTCACCATCACGATGTCGGCACCCTCGGCTATATCGGCCTCGATCTCGCGCAGCGCCTCGCGAACGTTCGCGGGGTCCATCTGGTAGCCGCGGCGGTCGCCGAACTGCGGCGCCGACTCCGCGGCTTCGCGGAAGGGGCCGTAGAAGGCGGAGGCGTACTTGGCGGCATAGGCCATGATGGGTGTCTGCGCGAAACCGTTCTCGTCGAGCGCCTGACGGATCGCCGCCACCTGGCCGTCCATCATCGCCGACGGCGCGACCATGCCGGCGCCGGCCTGGGCGTGGGAGAGAGCAGTCCGCGCAAGCAGCGGCAGCGTGGCGTCGTTGTCCACGTCGCCATCGCGGACGATGCCGCAGTGGCCGTGGCTGGTGTACTCGCAGAGGCAGACGTCGGTGATGACGAGGAGCGCCGGGTCGGCCTGCTTGAGGGCGCGCACCGCCTGCTGGACGATGCCGTCGGGCGCGTAGGCCTCGCTGGCCTGCTCGTCCTTCGACGCGGGTATGCCGAAGAGGAGGACGGCGGGAATGCCGAGGGCGCGCAGCTCCCGGGCCTCAGCGGGAAGCTGGTCGATGGAGAGCTGCGCCTGGCCGGGCATCGACGGGATGGCGTTGCGGACGCCGCTGCCGTGGACGACGAACAGCGGGTAGACGAAGTCCTCCGGCGACAGCCGTGTCTCCCGCACGAGGCGTCGCAGCGCCTCCGTTCGCCTCAACCGCCGCAACCGCGTTCGCAACTCATTCATCCCTTGACCCCCTGCTCCTAGCACCCGAGCTCCGCGCGCATGGCCACCCATGAGTCCGCCAGAGCGATAACGTAGTCTGCCAGCCTGATCCTTTTGGTCTTCGGATTAGTGGCCCAAAGGAAGTCACCGGGCTTCTTGAAATAGGTCAGGCTGTGGTTGTTGCGATAGTCCGCCATAAGGGCACGCTTGGCGGCCATGCTCTGATGAGCAATGTAGTTGCGAACATGAAGAAACTCGTCTATCTTGACTCTTGCAGGTTTGGGAATGGCCTTGAAAGGGTTGTACCGCTGCACCAGTACGTTCCTGGCCTTCCTCTGCAAGTCGGCAGTGCTTCTGAAGTCGAGATAGCCAAGACCCGTTAACATGGCGCGGCACACGTCTCGCGGCGCATCCTTGCTCAAGCGTAGCCCCATGTACTTGCCATACTGTGTGCAGTCTCTATTGAGGCAATCGACGAGGAGTTCTTCCACATAGGTTTCCCACAGTGAAACCAATCTGAGAGCAAGTGCTTGGAGCAACTCCTTCTTATCCGCTACTCGCCCCACGACGCGCTGCGCGCGTATGATTCTCCCGATGAAATCAACGTACCAGTCGAGCAGTTCTTCAAACTGATCAAAGGTCTGTTGCAGCGATGTCTTTTTCATCCAACGATTCTCGAAGCGCTGCCTTCGGCGCTTGCACCAGCCCTCCCACGTGTGCTCTGACGCCTCCACGTCTACGCATAGGCCGAGGCGACGGGCGGTAGCCGCCGTTACCGGCCCTTCCTTTTCGTCCCACTGGCAATGTACACCAAACCACCAAGATAGTCACGATGGGAAACGTCTTCCAGCAGAGCGGGCAGCTCCTCCCAGGCCTTTCGGTCGAGGTGGACGACGCCGACGCCGGAGAGCGCCACGAGCGGGGTCACGGCCCTGGCCCACAGCGCCGAGCCGCGCTTGGGCTCCAGCAGCACGAGCCGGCCGCCGGGCTTGAGAACGCGCACGGCCTCCGCTATCGCCCGACGGTAGTCGGGGATGATCGCCATTGCGTAGGAGCAGAGGACGGCGCCGCAGGAGTCGCCGGCCAG
>JALHUB010000250.1 GCA_022865685.1 Dehalococcoidia bacterium
ATGCGGATGGAGCCGGTGCGACTGTCATTATGAGTGGTACAGTTTTCGGGGGCAGACCACCCATAATGCGTGATGTTGCGCCCTATCGGCCAAGATCCTGTCGAAGGACATGATTCAGAGCCTAGAGGAATGAGTATAAGCTGAGTTATGCTCGGTCGCGTGCCTGATTTCCGGAACCTTCTGCCGTCTACTTTAGGACCCTCAGTTTTATCGGCCTGCTCGGCTGCAAACGGCGCGCATTTCTCGTCACCGGCTGGCTGTTCGCGATAAGGTCCAACGGCGAGCTGCGGCGGTCGATGAGACTGCGCTGAACGTTCGATATGGCGACGTAGCGCCGCACCATTTCCAGCGACGTGTGCCCCAATATCTGCTGTAGGACAGCGAGTCGCGGCTTAGAGCAGGCAAGCGCGGGATGAGTGTCAGGAAGCCCGGCCGGCGGGTGATGGTAGAACATGGGCAATGAGAGAACCAGCCCAGGGGGGCCCCGATCCTCCAGCCCAGTTCAAGCCGGGCGCCTCTAGACGGACCGCCTGTATTTGCCGCCGACTTCGAAGAGGGCCGTGGTTATCTGGCCGAGGGTCAGGACAGGAGCGACCTCCATGAGTGTCTCGAAGAGGTTGCCGCCTTCGAGCGCCGAGCTCTTGATCGCCTCTATCGCGGCGGGAGCCCCCGAAGCATGCCCTTCTTTGAAGCGGGCCAGATCGGCCAGGCGGGAGTCCTTCTCCTCCACAGTGCATCTGGCGAGGGACATCGACTTCTCGGAGGCGATCGACGGCTCGGGGTTGATGAACGTGTTCACGCCCATGATGGGGAGCTCGCCCGAGTTCTTCTTCGACTCGTAAACCAGCGACTCGTCCTGTATGCGCGAGCGCTGATATTGGGTTTCGATGGCGCCAAGGACGCCGCCACGGTTGGAGAGAAGGCGGAACTCTTCGATCACGGCGTCCTCCACGGCGTTCGTCAGCCAGTCGACAAAGTAAGACCCCTGAAGCGTATTCTCGTTCCTGGTGTGGCCCAGCTCCTTCGAGATGATCAGTTGAATCGCGAGCGCCCGGCGAGCGGACTCTTCGGTGGGGGTAGTGATGGCTTCGTCGTACGCGTTGGTGTGTAGGGAGTTGCAGTTGTCCTGATAGGCCATCAGGGCCTGCAGTGTCGTACGGATGTCGTTAAAGGCGATCTCCTGGGCGTGCAAAGAGCGACCGGAAGTCTGGACATGATACTTGAGCTTGTGGCTCCTCTCACTAGCGCCGTACACATCGCGCATCGCGACAGCCCAGACGCGACGGGCAACTCGGCCGAGGACAGTGTATTCGGGGTCGAGCCCAGTGCTGAAGAAGAAGCTCATGTTCGGGGCGAACTCGTCGACGTCCATGCTGCGGGTCCGATAGGCCTCGACGTAGGTGAAGCCGTTGGCCAGGGTGAAGGCAAGCTGGGTTATCGGGTTGGCCCCAGCCTCGGCAATGTGATAGCCGGAGACGCTGACGGAATAGAAGTTGCGGACGTCGTGCTTGATGAAGTACTCCTGGACGTCGCCCATCATTCGCAGGGCGAACTCAAGCGAGAAGATGCAGGTGTTCTGAGCCTGCTCTTCCTTGAGGATGTCGGCCTGAACCGTGCCACGGACAGTGGAGAGGGCCTTAGCCTTGCAGACTTCATATTCGGCGTCGGTCAGGAGCGAGCGCGTGTCCTGCCAGGTGCGGCCATCTGAATCGGGCCAGTAGATGCGGTCTTCGTCGATGGCGAGACGGCCGGCGTCGAAGAGGTAGCGGCGGCAGGCCTGCCTGATAGCGGCGTCCATAAAGTAGGCGAGCATGATCGGGGCGGGCCCGTTGATCGTCATGCTAACGCTGGTGTTGGGGTCCAGGAGATCGAAGCCGGCGTAGAGTCGCTCAACGTCGTCGACAGTGCAGATCGATACGCCTCCCTCCCCGATCTTGCCGTAGATGTCCGGCCGCTCATGCGGGTCCTGGCCATAGAGAGTGAGGGAGTCAAAGGCGGTCGAAAGGCGGCGGGCAGGCTGGCCTCTCGAAAGGTAGTGAAAGCGGGCGTTGGTGCGAGCTGGAGGACCCTCGCCGGCGAACATCCGGGTCGGGTCTTCATCCAGGCGTCGAAGCGGGAAGACGCCGCTCGTGTAAGGGAAGAAGCCGGGGACGTTTTCGAAGTAGACATACCGAAAGAGAGAGGGCCAATCGTCGGCTGGCGGCAGGGCGACCTTGGGAACCTCCAGCCCGGCAAGGGATTGGGTTACGAGGGACTGACCGATGTCACGGTCACGGACCCGGAAGACATATTCTCGACCCCGGAGGGCATCCAAGTGGTCCGTCATCGACAGGAAGACCTGCCGGCTCCGGTCGTCCAGGCAAGCGAAGGTTCGACGGTAGGCGTCCTTGAGGCCGCGAATCGGCTCCGAGTCCTC
>JALHUB010000251.1 GCA_022865685.1 Dehalococcoidia bacterium
GAGCGCCAGGCGCTCGACGTGCGACGCGACGAGCAGGAGACGGCGCTCGCCCGCATCGATGCTCAGGTCGCCCGCAAGCGTGCCCAGCTCGCCGACCTCGAACGGCAGGTGGCAGCGTCGTCGGAGCGCCTGCGTGAGGCAAACGATACCCTCGCGGAGAAGCGCCGTCGCTGGGCGGACCTGGCCGGCGTGCAGCAACCCGGCGAAGAGGAGCTTGCGCAACTGGAATCGCGGGAGAAAGAGCTGCGCCGGGAGCTGGAGATCGCCGTTTCGCGACGGCGCGATGCTGAAATCGGCCTCCTCGAAGCCCAAAACGACGTCAAGCTGAAGACGGACGAGATCGAGGCGCTGCGCGAAGGCATGGAGGCGGAAGGCCTCACGCCCACCGAGACCGGCGACGTTGTGCCTGTGTCCGGCGGGCCATCTCGCGGTCTCCCCGAATGGCTGGCCGGCGAGCCTGCTCCCTTCGACGAGCCGGAGAGCCGCCTGCCGCCCATTCGCGGCGGCTCGAGCGTCGACCCCGTCGCCCTCAAGGAGCAGATCAGCCACCTGCGCGCCCGCATCCGCTCTCTCGGCCCCGTCGACGCCCAGGCGCCGTCCGACTACGCCGAGAGCCGCCAGCGCTACGACTTTCTCAGCAGCCAGGTCGCCGACCTCGGTCAGGCGGAGGCGATGCTCCAGGAGGCCATCGGCGAGCTGGAGGAGAAGATCAAGGAGCGCTTCGCCGGCGCTTTCCAGAAGGTCGACGAGGAGTTCCAGCGCTATTTCAGCACTTTCTTCGGCGGCGGCACCGCGCGCCTGGTGGAGACGCAGGTGAAAGAGGAAGGCGACGAGCCCGGCATCGAAGTAATGGCGCAGCCGCCCGGGATGCGCGTTGCCAGCCTATCGATGCTCTCCGGCGGCGAGCGCGCGCTCACGGCTGTGTCGCTGCTGTTCGCGCTCCTCCAGACGCGTCCCTCGCCCTTCTGTGTTCTCGACGAGGTCGACGCCATGCTCGACGAGTCGAACGTGGGACGCTTCGCGGAGGCCGTGAAGAAGCTGGGCGACGCGACACAGTTCATCATCATCACCCACAACCGTCGCACCATCGAGATGGCGGACCACATCTACGGCGTCGCCATGTCGAAGGACATGACGTCGAACATCCTCTCGCTCCGCCTCAGCGATCTAACATCCGATAAGAGTTGAACGCTAAAGGGAGTGAAGAGGGGCGAAGCCCCTTTGCCGGGGTTCCAAGGGGTGTCCCCTTGATCCCGTAGACCAATCTAGGGTGGGTTGGGTGGGAAGAAAGACGCCCATGTCTCCCTCAGCGGCAGCGGCCGCACCCACAACCCACGCTCCAACCCGTTGACCAGCTTCGCAAGTTGATCCCCCGATCCGCCGATGCTATGATCTCAGCACATCGCGTCAGCGAAAGGAGACAGTCTGTCCTTGCGTCTATTCCGCAAACAGAACGGCGAAGAGGAGGACGCCAGGAAGACCGAACAGGCCCTCGAACGCACCCGAAAGACCTGGTTCTCCCACCTAACCTCTCTCTTTGAACGCTCCCGCATCGATGACTCCCTCTGGGAAGAGCTGGAAGAGCTGCTGATCGGCGCCGACGCCGGCGTCGCGACGGCGCAGAAGGTGCTCGAAGACGTGCAGCGTCGCGTCCAGAAGGAGGGCCTAAAAGACCCCAGCGACGTCCGCGACGCCCTCAAGGACGAGCTCGTCGCCATCCTCGGCACCGCGCAGCCCAGGGGCAAGCTCTGGCGCAACGGCGAAGGTCCCGAGCCGGTCGCCCGGCCCGCTGTAATCCTCGTCGTCGGCGTCAACGGCACCGGCAAGACGACGAGCATCGGTAAGCTCGCCTACGCCTACCGGCAGGACGACGCCCAGGTGACCATCGCCGCCGCCGATACCTTCCGCGCCGCCGCCATCGAGCAGATGCGCGAATGGGGCGACCTCGCGGGCGCCGAGGTCATCGCTCACAAGCAGGGCGCCGACCCGGGCGCCGTCGTCTTCGACGCGCTGTCCGCCGCCGAGAGCCGCGGCGCCGACGTCCTCATCATCGACACGGCGGGCCGGCTGCACACCAAGTTCAACCTGATGGAAGAGCTGCGAAAGATTCTGCGTGTCATCCAGCGCAAGGACCCGACAGCGCCGCATGAGGTGCTGCTCGTCCTCGATGCGACGACCGGACAGAACGCGCTCATCCAGGCGAAGGCCTTCGCGGAAGCGGTCGACGTCACCGCCATCTGCCTCGCCAAGCTGGACGGGACGTCGAAGGGCGGCATGGTCTTCGCGATCTCCGACCAACTGGGCGTACCGGTGCGCTTCATCGGTACCGGCGAGCGCCCCGAAGACCTGAGCCCGTTTTCGGCCGAGGAGTTCGTTGAAGCGCTGTTTCAGTAGCGGACGCAGCCTGCTAGTCTCCTCACGGATGAGGCCCATATCGGCAAGCTCACTCCGACTCGCGACGAAGCCGTAGGGTCGATGCTCTATGCCTGAGACATTTTTCTGGTGGCTGGCCGTAGAGGTGATGGGCATTGTCGCCTTCCCTCTCGTCTACGCCTTCTTCCCGCGCCTGCCCGATCGCGGCTACGCCTTCGCCAAGCCGTTCGGCCTGCTTGTCATCGGCTTCGTCTTCTGGATACTGGGCTCGGCCTGGGTCCTGACGAATAACGCCGGCGGCATCGCCTGGGTCGTGCTCATGGTCGGTGCCACCTCCGGCTACCTCGCCTGGCAACGCCGCGACGAGATTCTCGCCTTCCTGCGCGAAAAGTGGTCGCTCCTCCTCGTGATCGAAGGTCTTTTTATCCTGGCCCTCGTCCTAGCAGCCTATCTGCGCTCGTTCACGCCGGAGATCAGCGGCACCGAGAAGCCGATGGACTTCGCCTTCCTGAACGCCTCGACGATTAGCGAGCACTTCGCGCCGAACGACCCCTGGCTCTCCGGCCACACCATCAGCTACTACTATGGCGGCTACTTCCTCGTCGCCATGACCGGCAAGCTGGCGAGCGTGCCTGCGAGCACCGGCTTTAACCTTGGCCTGGCGATGATCGCCGCCCTCGCCGTCGTCGGCGCCTTCGGCCTCGTCTATAACCTCGTCACCCTGCACGAGGAGCGCGCGAAGAAGAAGGCGAAGCTCCTGGGTCCGCCGCTCGTCTTTGGACTGGTCGCCGCTGTTCTGCTGACCATCATTGGCAACCTGGAGGGCCTCCTTGAGTTCCTGGCGGCCCACGGTGCCGGCGGCAACGGCTTCTGGAACTGGGTCGACATAAAAGGACTGACCAGCGTCGGCAACAGCACGACGAGCTGGTACCCGACAGAGCACTGGTGGTGGTGGCGCGCCGCGCGCATTGTCTCGCCCGACGCGCCGGAAACGATCACGGAGTTCCCCTTCTTCAGCTTCCTTCTCGGCGACCTGCACCCGCATGTCATGGCGATACCCTTCGGCCTGCTCGGCATCGCGGCGGCCATCCGCCTGCTGCAGGAGGACGAGGTGCTCGACCTGTCGTTCTGGGCCGGACACCAACTGCTGCTCGTGGCCCTGGCGATACTGGTGGGCGGTCTGTCCTTCCTCAACACCTGGGACCTGCCGACGTTCTTCTTCCTGCTGGTCGTCGCGGCGCTCGTGCGCAACTTCCTCGCCCGAAAGCGATGGGATTGGACGCTTCTGAAGCAGACGCTTGGCTTCGCCGTGCCCCTGGGCATCGCGTCCGTGCTCGCCTACGTCCCGTATCACAAGGCCTTCATCCCGGCATTCGGCTTCGCCAGCCAGGCGAACGGCATTGCGCCCGTCGAGGGCAACGGCACGCTGCCCTTCCATGCCCTCGTCTTCTGGGGGCCGATGGCGGTCCTCGTGCTTCCTTTCGCCGCCCAGCGATTCGTGGCATCGCTCAAGGGAAGACCCTGGCGACCCAACGAGTGGTGGGCCGCCGCCCCGGGAGGTGCGGTTGTCGGCCTCTGGCTGCTCTGGGTGCTGGCCAGGGGCAACTTGGGCGCGGCCATGCCCGACCGCGGCAGCGCCTGGCTTACCGCCCTCATTCTGGTGGCCGTCCTGACGCTGCTGGTGGCGACGCTCCGACGCGAGATCGAAGCCTACGCCGCCGCCGAAGGCTCGCTGGCCGTGGTTGTCGCGCTGATCGCCGGCTCGCTGGCGACGCTGCTCATCCTCGGCGCAGAGTTCTTCTTCATCAAGGACGTCTTCAGCAACCGCATGAACACGGTGTTCAAACTCTACTATCAGGCCTGGCTCCTGCTCGCGATAAGCGGCGGTTTTGCCCTCTACTACATGGTCATGCACTGGCTGCCACGAAGGACGGTCTTCTCGGGCTGGAGATACGCCTGGGGAGGCGCCGCGATCGTCATACTGGCGGCGGGACTCGCCTATCCCCTCGGCGCCACGCTTGCCCGCACGGAGGACTTCGGCCTGCCGCGCACCCTCGATGGCCTCGCCTGGACAAAGCAGCAAGGCGACTACATGGCTGCCCAATGGCTGTCGGACAACGCGAAGCCCACTGACGTAATCGTCGAGACGGTCGGGAGCCAATCCATCGGCTACGAGTGGGGCTCCACCGGCCGCATATCCTCCTGGACCGGGCTTTCGACGGTCTACGCCTGGCCCGGCCACGAGGTGCAGTGGCGCGGCGGCGACACGCTCACCGCTGGACGGCTGGAGGACGTGGACACCCTCTACACGACGACGAATACCGCCGACGTGCAGCGGATCGTCGCCAAGTACGGCATCAACTACATAGTCGTTGGATCGCTGGAGCGGCAGACCTACTCCCAGGCAGCCCTCGAAAAGTTCGACGGCATGTACCCGGTGGCCTTCCGGTCCGGCGATGTCGTGGTCTACAAGGTGACGCAACAAAGGTAGCTAGGGTGGAGCGGGCCTATCATTTCCCCGTATACTAATCGTCGAGGAGCTTGACCGGACTCATGGCAGTCTCTGACGAGCCGAAGAAACCCGCCGTAAGCGTGCAGATATCGTACGCCGGGGTTGTCGCCTGGCTGAAGACGAACTGGCCCCGGTATTGGGAGCTGAGCGTCTACGCGCTCATCATCCTGGTTGCCGCCGGCCTGCGCTTCTGGGACCTCGGCTCGCGCGCCATCGGCCACGACGAGAGTTCGCATGCCCAGTATAGCTGGTACCTCTACAACGGCGGCGGCTACACCCATGACCCGATGATGCACGGGCCGTTCAAGTTCCATGCTGTTGCCCTTATCTGGAAGGGGCTCTCCTTTCTGAGCTCCGCTCCTTTCCTCAGCAACTTCGCGCACTGGGGTCCCGGCGACTACACGGTGCGCATTCTTGCCGCGATCTTCGGGACGGCGCTCGTCGCGCTGCCGTACTTCTTCCGGGGTCACATCGGCCGGGTGGGCGCGCTCTTCGCCGCTCTTTTCCTCGCCTTCTCGCCCGTCCTGCTCTTTTTCAGCCGCTTCATCCGTGACGACGTTATCGTCGCCTTTTATACTCTGGCCGTCGTCATCTGCATCTGGCGGTACCTCGCCGAGCGGCGCAACCTGTACCTCTATCTGATTGCGGGCCTGCTTGCTCTTGGCTTTACCACCATGGAAGCCACCTTCCTGACCTCGACGTTGTTCCTCATTTACCTCGATCTGCTCCTCGCCTGGGAGATCCTGAGTCGCGTGCGAGAGCGCATGGAGGTCAGAACCGACGAATCCCAAAAGGCGCCGGATGCGAAATCATCGCGCCGCGCCAGGAAAAAGGAGATGCCGCCCCCGGCGCCGCAGCGGCAGCCTCCAATATGGCAGTGGGCCCTCACCTTCATTTGCCTCGTGCCCGTGGCCTGGCTGATCGCTGCCTCCTGGCCTTTTACCGGCAAGTGGCGCGCTCGCTGGGGTCTTGACGATCTGCCTCTCTCCGGCGACCTCCTCATAATCGTGGGGACGTTTGCGGGTGTGCAGTTCGCCGCCGGAGTGCAGTTGCTGCCCTTCATTGGCGACAAGGGCTACTACAAGGATGTCGCGGGCAGCGAGGACACACTGATGAAGATGACGGTGTTCATGCTCCTCGCCGTCTCTGCCTACATCGGCCTGCTCTGGCGACCGCGAACCTGGCTCATCGCCGCCGGCATTTTCTACGCTATCTTCGTCCTTCTCTTCACGACCTTTTTCACCAACCTCGGTGGCTTCTGGTCGGGAATCTGGGGTTCCTTGGACTACTGGCTCCAGCAGCAGGCCGTCGGACGCGGCAACCAGCCCGTCTACTACCCCTTCATGATACTGTCGATGTATGAGTTCCTGCCCCTGGTCGTCGCCTTGGCCGGCGGGTTGTGGTTCCTATTGCGACGGCAATTTCTCCTGTCGCTCTCCGCGGTGCTCGCTGTCTGCGCCATGGTGTTTGTCTTCTTCACACTCGGCGCATCGCTGGCAGGGATGGTCGTCGTGCTCGCGGTCTTCGGGGTGGTGCTCTTTGCCCTCCGGCAGGACCTCTTCACCACGTTCCTCATCTTCTGGGCCGTTGGATCGGCCATCGAATTCGCGACCGCCAGCGAGAAGATGCCGCAACACACCATCTATATGACCCTACCTATAATGGTTCTCGCCGCCAAGTTCCTCGACGGCCTTTTCGAACGATTCCGCGTCTCACTGCCACTTCGCTGGCGCAACCCGGAGATGTTTGTGCTCCTGGCCGCCGCCGCCGGTGCCCTATCGATAATCATTCTTTGGACGAGCGCGTTCTCATCGACGGGGGCAGTCCTCGCCCTCATTCTGGGCGTCGCCGCCGCCGGCCTGATCGTGCGGGCCATCACCCTTCACGGCGGGCTCCTCGGCGCCCAGACAGCGGCGGCGCTCGTCATTCCCGCCCTGTTCATATTCACCGTCCGCGACGGCATCCGCACCAACTTCGACCTCGGCACGTGGCCACGGGAAATACTGTCCTACGCCGACGCGTCGCCGGGCATTCCCCGGGCCCGTGACCAGTTGGTAGGCCTCGCCAACCAGAGCGGCCTTGGCAGGGACTACCCCATCGTGGTGGACTTAGATCTCGCCTGGCCGATGTCCTGGTACATGCGCGACTATAAGCCGCAGTGGCCCAGCGGCAGCATGGCGCCGCCGATTGCCGGGAGCCTGGTCATACTCAAGAACGAGAACCAGTCCTGGATGGAGCCCTACCTCGACCAGTACTACGCGCCGGTGCCAATTAGACACCTGTGGTGGTTCGGCGACGGCCCGCAGTACTACGAGGGCATCACCGCCGGCGGCTTCGCGGAGAGCCTCTTCGACAAGAGCGTCTGGAACGTCTGGCGCAACTACTTCGTCTGGCGTGACGTGCCCTGGCAGCCGCCGCCGGACGACGCGTTGGTGTACATCCCGAAGGAGCTCGCAACCGCCGGTGGGACCGCGCTCACGCCGCCGCCGTCGATCCCGACCGTCATGGTCGCGCCGGAGAGCCGGACGGTCATCGGCGAGGGGGAGCTCAACTCCCCGACAGACGTGAGCGTCGACGCTTCGGGCAACATCTACGTGTCGGATAGCAAGAACAACCGTATCCAGGTGTTCGACGGCTCCGGCAAGCCGCTGCGGACGCTCCAGCCTACCGGCGACGAGGCTTTCGTAGAGCCGTGGTCGGTCGCTGTCGGCGCTGACGGCAGCATCTACGTCTCAGATACCTGGCACTATGGGATCACCGGTCGTATCGCTAAGTACGATGCTGACCTCAACCCGCTGTGGGCGACGGAGGAATCGGGAGGCCCGTATGGCCCGCGCGATGTCCTCCCGTTGCCGGACGGCAGCCTCCTCGTCGCCGACACGGGGAATAAGCGCATCCTGAAGCTCGGGCCGGGCGGCGACACCATCGCTACCTTCGGCAGCAACGGCTCCGCCCCCGGCCAGTTCAACGAGCCGGTCGGCCTGGCGCTTGGTCCCAACGGCGACATCTACGTCGCCGATACCTGGAACGGTCGTGTCCAACACTTCGACTCCAGCTTCAAGTACCTGAGCGAGTTCCCGGTGAAGGGATGGGGTAGCACCGAAGTCACGGCCAAGCCCTACCTGGTCGTCCTGGCGGATGGCCGCGTGATAATCAGCAACCCCGCGAACGGGCGCATCGAGTTGTATGATCAGCAGGGGCAGCCGGTCGTTGCCTGGGAGCTGCCGGCGGGCACCAGCGGCGTCACAGGACGGCCCGTAGGCCTGGCGCTCGATGAACAGGGGTTCCTGTACATCGCCGATTGCGCCGCCAACGTGGTCTACCGCCTGCCCGTCGCCGGCTTGACCGGCCCGTAGACGTCCCCTCTACTATTCGGAAGCCGGGGGCATCCCTTGGAAGCCTTTCGCCAGATCGCCGACGCCCTCCTCACCTTCGCCGACCATCACATCTACGGCGCTCTCTTCCTGCTCCTGTTCCTTGAGGAGGGCGGCATACCCCTTCCGGCGCCCGGCGACACGGTCATCCTCCTCGCCGGCGCCCAGATCGACCGGGGCCAGGCCAGCATCCCGATAGTCGTCCTCCTCGTTGTGATGGCGACGCTCCTGGGTTCCTCCGTGCTCTACTGGATCTCACGACTGGGTGGGATGCCGGTCGTGCTGCGGCTCTGCCAGGTCCTGCACATAAGAGAGGAGCGACTCGACAAGCCCGGCGCCTGGATCCGCCGCCATCGCGGCATCGCCATCGTCTTCGGGCGCCTGACGCCGGGCCTGCGTACGATCACGACGATAGCGGCGGGCGTCTTCCAGGTGAACTACACGGCCTTTCTCGCCTATACCGCGCTCTCAGCGACAATCTGGGCGTTGCTGTACATCATTCTCGGCGCTTTCGTGCACAGCTTCTACCGCAACGTGGCCCACTACCTCTTCCGCCCGAGCGCTCTGGCGCTCTTGTTGCTCGCGTTCGTGATCGCCGCCGCGACGGTCGCCTTCCGTCGCTGGCGCGCCTCCCGCCGTCGAGAGCGAGAGCGTCTACTGACCGAACAGCCCCTCTGACGCCTTTCATTGACCGCCGTTTTCGCGCCTGCCTATAATGTGTCACGTAGCGCGTCCGAACCTCTAGGTAGACCCGTCATGCTTGGACGGACGGCGCCCCTGCCCAAACGGTGGGCAGGACACAGAACCGAGGCCCTTCTTGCTCCGTAGCCCCCGCATCTGGCTCGGGATAGCCCTGAGCGCCCTGTTTATCGCGATATTCCTCTGGCGCACCGACTTCAGCGAGATCGGCCGCGCCTTCGCTCACGCCAACTACTGGTGGGCGCTGGCTTCGATACCCGTCTACTTCGTCGCCGCCTACTTCCGCGCCTGGCGCTGGAAGTACCTCCTGCGCCCGCTGGGCGAGATGCGCGTCTCGGCCCTGTTCCCGATCGTCATCATTGGCTTCATGGCCAACAACCTCATTCCCGCCCGCGCCGGCGAGTTCGTTCGGGCCTACATCGTCGGCGAGCGCGAGAAGGTCAGCAAGATGGCCGCTTTGGGCACCATCGCTGTCGACCGCGTGTTCGACGGCATCACGCTCCTACCGTTCCTGCTCATCGTCGCTGCTGTCTCCGGCGCGAATTTCGATCTTCGTGTGTTTCACTTCAGCGTCGACCTGCGCGCCATCGCCGCCTTGATGGCAATTCTATTTGGCGTCGGACTGGTCCTGCTCGTGGTGCTCGCCCTCTCGGAAGGCCTTAGTCGTCGCCTCGTCGCCTTCGTGCTGCGATTCGTCCCCGCTCGACTCAAGCCGCAGGTGCAAACGCTGGCGGAATCGTTCCTGACCGGACTCCACTCCTTCCGCAGCCCGACGGACATGTTCCTCGCCTCCGCGACGTCGGTCGTCTCCTGGCTGCTGGAGGCGACGATGTACTACATGATCGGCCTCGTCTTCGGCCTTGACCTCGGCTTCGAGGTCTACCTGCTCATTTGCGCAGGCGCCAACCTTGCGATAGCGGTCATCCCGACGCAGGGGGGTGTCGGGCCGTTCGAGTTCGTGACGCAGCAGACGGCGATGTACTTCGGCGTCGCGCGCGACCCCGCCTTCGCCTATGCTGTGGCGCTGCACGCCCTGCTGTTGATACCGGTAATCGCAGTCGGCCTCTACTTCCTCTGGTCGATCAACCTGTCCCTGGGCGAGGTCCTGCGCGGCCGCGCGAAGGCCGGCGCTACGGAAGCGATGGTAGAAGAATGAAGTATGGCATCGTCGGCGGCGGCATCGCGGGCCTGACGGCGGCCTACCGGCTCCAGCAGAGGGGCCACGAGGTGGCGCTCTTCGAGGCTCGACCGCAGCTCGGCGGGCAGGCTGGCACCTTCGAAGTCGGCGGCAACCGGCTGGAGGTCTTCTACCACCACCTCTTCAGCGGCGACAGCGACGTCATCGGCCTCATCGACGAGATGGGCCTCGGCGAGCGCATGAGCTGGCGCGAGTCGAAAGTGGGCTTCTACCATGGCGGCCGCATCGACAACTTTGTCACGCCCGGCGACCTCCTGCGCTTCGGCGCCGTCTCCCCCATCGACCGCGTCCGCCTGGGCCTGGTCGGCCTCTACTTGCGGCGTCAGAAGGACTGGCGTCGCTACGAAGGCCTCACAGCCCAGGAGTGGATCAAGAAGTGGGCCGGCAAGCGCAACTACGACGTCGTCTGGGGGCCGCTGCTGCGCGGCAAGTTCGGCTCGCGCGCCGGCGACGTGAGCATGGTCTGGTTCTGGGGCAAGATCTTCCTCCGCTTCGCCTCGCGTGGCGGCGGCGTGTCGCAGAAGGAGCGGCTCGGCTACCTCATGGGCAGCTTCGGCCTCCTGATCGACGCGCTCGCGGACCGCCTCCGGCAAGCAGGCGCGCGCGTCGAGGCCGGGCGAGCCGTGGAGCGCATAGTCGTCGAAGAGGGGCGTGCCAGCGGACTCCAGCTTGCCGGAGGCGAGACCGTCCCCTGCGACGCCGTCATCGCGACCGTGCCCAACGCCGCGTTCCTGGAGATAGCGCCCTTCCTGCCCGACGACTACGCCGGCCTGCTGCGCAAGGTGCAATACCAGTGGGCCAGCGCCCTTGTCCTGGCGCTCAAGCAGTCGCTCTCGCCGATCTACTGGCTGAACATCAGCGACCCCGAGATCCCGTTCGTCGGCGCCATCGAGCACACGAACTACATCGAGCCGGCGCAGTACGGCGGCCTCAACATCCTCTACCTGTCGAACTACGTCGAGGAGAGCTCGCCGGTCGTGGGCATGAGCATCGACGAGCTCAGCGACTACTACCTGCCGCACCTGACGAAGATCAACCCCGCCTTCTCGCGCGACTGGATCGTCGACCGCTGGCTGTTCAAGGACCCGGCCGGCCAGCCGGTGATCACGACGAACTACGGCGCTTCGATACCCTCGCACGAGACGCCGGTGCCCGGCCTCTACCTGGCGAACACGACGCAGATCTATCCGGAGGATCGCGGCCTCAACTACTCCGTCCGCCTCGGCGACAAGATCGCCTCAATAGCCGCTGCTTAACCTACTTTCCTGTTGTAGAATAGGCCAGGCAACCCGCATGACCAGGGATCGCCGAGGCTGGAAAGCCTCGGCTGCGGGATTCTGGCCATGACCGGCCGCCGGTCCTACCGCGTAGGGCGGGCATCCTGCCCGCCTCTCGGGGACGCAGGGGTCGGGGCTCCGACTGTCTGCCAGTGGCGGATACCCGACCCGCGGGCATACGCAAAGATGACGCCTCTGAGGGATGAATCCCTCAGCCTTTCATAGAAACGCCGTCTTACTATTGGCTGCGGGTTTCAACCCGCAGGATCGCATGACCCCAATCCGACGCCAGTATCTCGACATCAAGCGGCGCTACCCCCATGCCATCGTCCTCTTCCGGCTCGGCGACTTCTACGAGACGTTCGATGACGACGCCAAGCTCTGCGCCCGCGAGCTCGACCTGACGCTAACGTCGAAGCCCATGGGTAAGAACGTGCGCGTGCCGCTCGCGGGCATCCCGTACCACGCCCTCGACGGCTACCTGGCGCGCCTCATCGCCAAGGGCTACAAGGTCGCGATCTGCGAGCAGATGGGCGACCCCGCGATGGCGAAGGGACTTGTCGACAGGCAGGTGGTGCGCGTCGTCACGCCGGGCACGGTCATCGAGGGCCACCTGCTCGACGAGCGGGCCAACAACTACCTCGTCGCCCTTGCCGTCGAGCCGCCCCCTAAGCGCGGCCGGACGGGCAGCGGCGAGCCGCGGGTAGGGCTGGCCTATGTTGACATAAGTACGGGCGAGTTCGCAGCGACGCAGCTCGACCAGGCGGCCCTCGCTGCCGAGCTTTCGCGCCTGCATCCGGCGGAGCTGCTGCTCTGCGAAGACACGGAGCCGCCCGCTACCGACGCGCCCGTCACGCGCCTGGAGGCGTACTGCTTCGAGGCCGAGACGGCGCGCTCCGTCCTTCTCGATCACTTCCGCGTCGTCTCGCTGGCTGCCTTTGGCTGCGACGAGATGCCCCTCGCGACCTGCGCGGCGGGCGCCGCCATCCACTACCTGCGCGAGAATCAGAAGGCCGCTCTCGGCCACGTCAGCGCTCTCTCCATCTACAATCCAACGCGCTTCATGCTCCTCGACGCCCAGACGCGGCGCAACCTGGAGCTGTTCGGCGGCGGCCGCGACGGCGATAGGCGCAACTCACTCCTCGGCGTCCTCGACTTGACGCGGACGGCACTCGGCGCGCGCCTGCTGCGTCGCTGGCTCGGACAGCCGCTGCTCGACGTCGACGCCATCCGCGAGCGACAGGACGGCGTCGCCTGGTTCCACGAGAGCGCCGTCCGGCGCGGCGCCGCGGGTGAGGTGCTGGCGAAGATGCCGGACTTCGAGCGACTGCTCAGCCGGATCTCGAGCAATATGGCGCTACCGCGCGAGGTGGTCGCTCTCAGGCGCGGCCTTGAGCTTGTGCCCGATTTGCGCGCGGTCCTCGACGGGGGGAAGGGCTGCGACACCGTCGCCGCCATGCTGTCCGGCCTCGACCCTTGCGATGACATCGTCGCGCTCATAGCGCAGGCGCTGGAGGACGAGCCGGCGAATGACCCGCAAGAGGGCGGCGTCGTGCGCAGCGGCTTCGCGCCGGAGCTCGACGAGCTGCGCAGCGTAACACGAGACGTCCGTCGCTACCTCGCGGAGCTGGAGGCGGCGGAAAGGGCGCGCAGCGGCATCAAGACGCTGAAGGTCGGCTACAACCGCGTCTTCGGCTACTACATTGAGGTGAGCCGTCCCAACCTCTCCCACGTGCCGGACGACTACCAGCGCCGTCAGACGCTCGTCGGCGGCGAGCGCTTCGTCACGGAGCAGCTCAAGGAGTACGAAAGCCGCATCCTCAGCGCCCGCGAGCGCATCGGCGAGCTGGAGTCGGGCATCTTCCGGCTGGTCTGCGCCCAGGTCGCGGCTGACGGCAAGCGACTCCTCGCGCTGGCCGCCGCCGTCGCCGCCGTCGACGTGCGATTGACGCTGGCCGAAGCGGCCTCGCGCTACGGATACTGCCGGCCCGACCTCCTGGCGGAGGGCGAGATCGTCGTCCGCGACGGCCGGCATCCCATCGTCGAGCGCACGCTCGCTTCCGCCGGCGCCTTCGTCCCCAACGACGTCCACCTTTCCGCCGTGGACGGCCAGATCATCTTGCTGACGGGCCCGAACATGGCCGGCAAGTCGACCTATCTGCGTCAGGTGGCGCTTATCGTTCTCATGGCGCAGATAGGTAGCTTCGTGCCCGCTGCCTCCGCCCGAATCGGCGTTGTCGACCGCGTCTTCACGCGCGTGGGCGCTCAGGAGGACATTGCCTCGGGGCAATCGACGTTCATGGTGGAGATGCTGGAGACCGCCAACATCCTGCACAACGCCACGCCGCGCTCGCTCGTCATCCTCGACGAGATCGGCCGCGGCACCAGCACCTACGACGGCATGGCGATCGCCCGCGCGGTTGTCGAGTACCTACACAACCGCAGCGACCGGGCAGCGAAGACGCTCTTCGCCACCCACTACCATGAGCTCGTGGCGCTGGCGCAAACACTGCCCCATGTGCGGAACTACAACGTCGCCGTGACGGAGGAAGGTGGAAGCATTGTTTTCCTGCATCGCATCGTCCCCGGCGGCGCCGACAAGAGCTACGGCGTCCACGTCGCCGAACTGGCCGGCCTGCCGAAGCCGGTCGTGCAGCGGGCTCGCGACGTCCTGGCGGCGCTCGAATCGCAATCCGACGGACGGCGGGGACCGGATGGGGCGCGTTCCTCTCGACCCCCCGCAGAGCAGTTGCCGCTCCTGGCGCCGGCGTCGCCGCTCCTGGGCGAGCTGGCGGGACTCGAAGTCGACGCCATGACGCCGCTGGAAGCGATAACGAAGCTCTACGAGCTGCGCGAGAAAGCCCGAGAAGACGGCGCCATATCGGAGGCTAGTTCCTGACGATGCCGCTGACGCCCACCTGGTAGGACTTCCCCTCCAGCGCCAGGTCTATCTGGATGCGGCCCGCGCCGTCCCAGCCGGGGTAGGAACCATCAGGAAGATCGACCGCCGTCGAAGTGAGCCTGCTCTTCACCGCATCCGGCGACATCGGCGGACCCTTGGACAAGATCAGGGCCACTGCCCCCGCAACGAGCGGCGCGGAGAATGAAGTGCCGCTGCCCAGTGCGTAGGGCTGGCCGCTGACGCAGTACCATCCCGGCCCGCAGAACTTCGTCGGCAGCGTGCTGGTGATGTCGACGCCCGGCGCGGTAACCGTCACCTCCGGCCCCCAGTTGCTGAAAGAGGCCTTGCTGCTGGCGTTCTTATGGTCCGCGGCCGAGACGGCAATCACCCTCTCGTCGCGCGCCGGGAAAGCGACCACCGCCTCGCCGGAGTTGCCCGTCGCCGCCACGATGACCACGCCGTAACGGTCGTGCGCCTCGGCGATGGCCGCGCGCAGCGTCAGCGAGTCCTCATCGGTGCCGAAGCTCATGTTCAGGACCCTGGCGCCGTTCTTGGCCGCGTAGAGGATGCCCTGTGTCGCAGCCAGGGCAGTGCCCGCGCCCTCACAATCCAGCACCTTCACCGGCATGATCGTGGCATTGGGTGCCATGCCCGTCACGCCGGCGGCGGTGTTCCCTTTCGCTGCCGCGACGCCCGCGACGAAGCTGCCGTGGCCGTTGTCGTCCGCGATGTCGCTGTTGGGTCCCGCCTGCGCCCCCGTACAAGCGATACCGCTCTCGGCGAAGTTGCAGCCGTGTACGTCGTCGACGCAGCCGTTGCCATCGTCGTCGATACCGTTGCCCGCGATCTCCGCCGTGTTCGTCCAGACGTTGTCCTTCAAATCCGGGTGCGTGATGTCCAGCCCGGTATCGAGGATAGCGACGATGATGCCCGCCTTGCCCGTCTCCACGTCCCAGGCCTTGGGCGCATTAACGAGGTCGTAGTACCATTGCTGCCGGCCGACGTAGAAGGGGTCGTTGGGGACCATCTGCGTTCGGAATATGACGTTCGGCTCCGCGTACTCCACCTGCGGCACCAAACCATAGCGGCGCGCCGCTTCCTCCAGCGACAATCCGGGTTCGACAGCGACGCGCGACACCCCGAGATCACCGATCTCGCCCACCTCCCTGGCGCCGACCACCCCGTTTACGACGCGTCGCCCGATGGGGAACATCGGCTGGCGGTACTTCACGAGGAGCTCGCCCGGCGCGGCGTCCAGCGGATGGCTGCGACCGGTCGCGACTCTGGTGCCATTGGCCGGGGGGTTGCAGACCGGCGCCAGAGCGAGATATGCGGCCAAGAGGCCCGCGGGAAAGGCGATCAGCAGGGCCATGCGTGTGCGATAAGTCATCGGAAGGCGCCGCGACTTGACCATATATCTCGGCTCATGTGACGTACCTTACATCGGAGCAGTCGGATGGGCAAGAGGTTGCCTGTGCTAGAATGGCGTCGATGAACCACCCCAGCGCCATCCAGAAGCTGTCGCCCCAGGTCATCGGCAAGATCGCCGCCGGCGAGGTCATCGAGCGACCGGCCTCCGTGGTCAAAGAGCTCGTGGAGAACTCGCTCGACGCCGCGGCCCGTCTCATAACCGTCGAGATCGGCAGAGGCGGGCTCGACCTGATCCGGGTCAGCGACGACGGCGGTGGCATCGCCCCGGACGAGCTGCCGCTGGCCTTCGAGCGCCACGCCACGAGCAAGCTTCTGACCGAGCACGACTTGGAGCGCGTCGCCACACTGGGCTTTCGCGGCGAGGCCCTCCCTAGCATCGCCGCCGTCGCGGAGATCGAGATCGCGTCGCGCCCGGCGAACGCGGCGTCGGGCGCCCTGCTGCGACTCAGAGAGGGCGAGGTTGTCGAGCAGGGCGAAAAAGGGATAGCGGCCGGCACCATTATCGCCGTCAGAGGCCTGTTCAGGCGCCAGCCTGCCCGGCTCAAGTTCCTGCGCTCGCCCGCCGCCGAGGCCGCCCAGATCGCCGGCGTCGTCAGCCATTACGCGCTTGCCTACCCCGAGGTACGCTTCGTGCTCCTCGTCGACGGGCGTCTCACGCTGCAAACTCCCGGAAACGCCGATCTCCGCGATGCGGCGGCCGGCGTCTACGGACACCAGGTCGCGCAGGCGCTCTTGGCGCTGCCCGTCGACGCAGGACCGGTCGACCCGCCTGCCGTCATCGGTCTCGTAGGCGAGCCGGGGCTGTCGAGGGCTAACCGCAACTATATAACGCTGTTCATCAACAGACGCTGGGTGCGCAGCCGCACGCTCACGTATGCCGTCGAAGAAGCGTATCATGGCTTCCTCCTGACCGGCCGCCACCCGCTCGCCATCGTCGACATCCGCCTGCCCGCCGCCGACGTCGACGTCAACGTTCACCCGTCGAAGCTAGAAGTCAGACTGCGCAACGAGCGCGAGGTGTTCGCTCTCCTCCAGCGCCAGGTGCGACGCACGCTCACGCAGAGCGCACCTCTGCCCGCCGTCTCCGCGACGACCTGGGCCGGCGGGGCGCGCCGGCATCCGCCCGTTCCGCGCTTCGAGCCTGCGCCGCTCGCCCTGGAGACGGCGCTACTCGCACCCGCCGCCGAGCAACCACGACTGGCGCCGCCCGCGCCCGTCATGCGGGCGCTTGGTCAGGTCGGGATGGTTTACATCGTCGCCGAGGGCCCCGAAGGGCTGTACCTCGTCGACCAGCACGCTGCCCACGAGCGTATCCTGTTCGAGCGCTTCCTCGGGACCGGCGGCGCCGCGGTCGACGCGCAGGGGCTGCTGGAGCCGGTCGCCGTCGAGATCGCGCCGCGTCAGCAGGCGTTGCTGACGGAGATGGCGCAGGAGCTGTCGGAGCAAGGCTTCTCGCTGGAGCCGTTCGGCGAGGGGACGTACCTCGTGCGGTCCGTTCCCGCCGTGCTCAAGGACAAGGACGTTGCGACGACACTCGTCGAGTTCCTGGACGCCCTTGCCCGCGAGGAGGCCGCGGCCGACCGGCGGCAGCGCGTAGCGATGTCGCTCGCCTGCCACGCTGCCATCCGCGCCGGGCAGTCGCTCAGCCAGGAGGAGATGCGGGAGCTGCTGCGTCAGTTGGAGCAGACGGAGAACCCCCGTCACTGCCCGCACGGTCGGCCAACGATGATCCACATGAGCGCCGACGCGCTCGCCCGCGAGTTCCGCCGTCGCTGATGCTGCACCGGGTCGTCGGTGCTCCCTTGCAGATTGATCGTTTCCCCTCCACCGTGCGGTGCCAGGCTGCGTTCCTATCGGAGATCCCTCGCGGCCCGACGCCACACTGCTCCAAGCGATTCTAGGTTGCGAGACTGCTATCCTTCGCTCGCATTCCTAAGGGTTTTCCCCTAAAGGATTCCCCTACTGCCGCCGAACATTACTGTGGCAGGCCTTGCGCTTGCCCTGTCAAACACCCTTCAGAAGAAAGGACCCGCGGCGTAGATGTCCGTGCGACCGAACCGAGCCGTGAGAACAACAGGGACCCGTCCCGGTGGGATGGCCGGATCGCTCCTCATGGGTGCGGGCATCGCCTTCCTTATCTTCTCGTCGGCGCTGTTCCTGGGCCAGGGCCCGGTCGCGGGCAGCGAGGAACCGCTCGTCCGCTCTTCCGGCACCACGGAGACCGGCGACACCATTATCCTGCTGGCAGCGAAGGGCCCCGCCTTCGACACGGCTGACGCGCGTCTCCTGCGGCTGGAGAAGGCGCCCGTTGCCCCTATCGTCGTCGCGCAGCCGCCGCTGATGCCCGCCGAACAGCCGGCCGCCGAGCCGGTCGTCGCGCCGCCCTCGCCGACGCCGTCTCAGCCGCTTCCTGTCGTCGCTCCCGTGCAGCCGGCGCCCACGTCGACGCCGTTGCCGCCACCACCGACTGAACCACCACCTCCACCGCCGCCGGCGGTCGAACCGGCGACGCTCACTACCTTCGAGGCGGACATCCTGGCGGGCGTGAACAAGGAGCGCGTCGCCGCGGGCCTCGCGCCGCTACAGATCGACGCCGCGCTCGTCGCTGTTGCCCGTGAGCGCTCCGCCGACATGGTCCAGCAGGGTTACTTCGGTCACGTAAGCCCCAGCGGCGAGACCGCCTTCTTGCTCCTCGACCGCTACGGCATCCCCTACGGCTGGGCCGGCGAAAACCTCGCGCGCAACAACTACCCTGATGAGGAGTGCGTCTTCGTCGCCGTGCGCGATTGGATGGCCAGCGAGGGCCACCGCGAGAACATCCTGAACGTCCACTACACGGCCATAGGCGTAGGCGCGGCCGTCGACTCATCGGGGATGAAGTACTTCACTCTCGTCTTCACCGGCCCCTAACGCCCGCGACTCCGGACTCTCTCAACGACGTAGCCCAGGCCTGCCTGGCTTTCCAGCCTCGGCGAACCCACGCTCACTTCTTGACGTATTCGAAGGTAATCAGCACAAACGTAGGGGAGGACTTCAGTCCTCCCGCCGGCGCGAGGATGATGCAAACGGGTGTGGGCCAATCAGAGGTCCACGAAGTAGAAGCTACACGCGATGTCGATGAGCTCCGGTCGCAGCTCTGGGCGCTCCCCGCGGTAGTTGGTGATAGACTCGATAAGCTCGACGATGTCGCGCGGATGGCAGCCACGCAGGGGCCGGTTCTTCGCGCCGTAGTGCTTGTCCATGAGGTATCGCAGCGCTTCTTCCGGGCAGGCGATCTCCTTGGACTCGCACACCTGCCGGAAGATGTGCTCGAAGTGGCACTGACTGGGGTCGGGCATCTCGATCTTGTGCCGAATGCGACGGAAGAAGGCCTCATCCCCAAGCTGCCGCGGCGGGATATTCGTCGAGAATACCAGCAATAGGTCGAACGGCATGACGATCGTATCGCCGGTGTGCAGCGTCAGGTGATCGACGCCCTGCTCAAGGGGCACGATCCAGCGGTTCAGCAACTCCTTCGGCTCAATGAGCTGCCGCCCGAAGTCGTCGATGACGAGTACGCCGCTGTTCGCCTTGACTTGCAGCGGCGCTACGTAGAACTTGGACACGTCCGAGTAGCGAAGCTCCAGGTCCTGCAGACTGAGCGACCCGCCGGCCATCACCACCGGCCGCAGCGTCCTCACCCAGCGATGGTCGCGCCGCCGCTCGTCGGGCAGGCTCTCCAGAGTGCCGTCGCTCCGGCGGTCCGGATCCGTCTCATCCGGTATCTCGGCGTGCACGCGCGGGTCAAAGACCTTGATGATATGGCCGTTGTACTCGAACGCGTATGGGATTAGCACCTGTCCCGGCAGCATCCGGCCGATGGCGCCGGCCGCGCTGCTCTTACCGTTACCGGAATTCCCATATAGCAGCATCGACCGGCCCGAATTGACGGCTGCCCCGAGCGCGTAGAGCGTCGTGTCGTCGAGGACGAGGTGCGCCAGCTCCTTCTTCTCGATATCGCTGTCAATGCGCAGGCCGCGCACCGACTGCCGGTGCTGCACCTCCACGTACTGCTCGAAAGCCACCGGCGCCGGTCCGTTGTACTGGCAGCGGCGCATCACCTCCTCCGCCTTCTCCATTCCCTTGACGGTCAGCGCATACTTGTACTGCGACTCGCCTGTCCCGCCGCTCCCCACTACCTCCACGTACTGCTCCCGCTTGAGGAAATCGAGAAGCTCCTCTACCACCGGGAAGGGCAGCATCATGTGGGCGCTGATCTGGCGCGCAACCGGCCTCCCCGCGAAGTAGATGCACTTGATGCACAAGTCGAGGAGGAGACCGGAGTGCAGCCCCGTCTCTTCGACGCTTTGCGGTTGGGAAATGAAGACGGTCGGCGGCGTGCTGTGGTGGTCTCGCTTAACCTCGATACCGACCTCGACCTGCTCCATCAGCTCCTCTTCCTGATTCGATCCGCGCAATAGCTAATGCGTAGACGGAGCCCGTCGCCGGGGTTGAGCCCGATGACCGGCAAATTGAGTATCGTATGAAAGCGTCGGCTTCTGAACAGCAAGGGCTTTCTCATAGCATTCGGCCCGTGGCCGTCGCTAGCCGGCGAGCAGGAGCTCACGCGTCAGATCACCCCAACTGAACATGACCGTAGAAAGCCAGCGCGACGATTCGAAATACCCCGCGGCCCGCCATTGCTCCATCAGTTGTGTCAGTGTCGCAGGGACCGGCCCATCGGCGTAGAAATCGCTCGGCCGCAACACACCGAAGCTGTGGCGTACGGTCTCCTCGCTTTCCCCGCCGACGAGGCTGAGGGCCATCGTCACGTAGTCCAGCCCGTATGGGCGGCGCATCTGCGTCATCGTCGCGCGACACCATTGCAGAACGATGGAGTCGAGCTCGTCGGGTCGAACGGCCGTTGCCGGTTCGCCGCCCAGCTCCCAGCACATGTGGTAGACTCCGACGCCCGCCTCAACGGCGTCCCGGACCTTCGACTCCGCCGACCCCTGTCTCAGCCGTCTTATCAGTGAAGCGAGGATCATGTTCCCTTGAACGGCGGGACCGCCCATGCGCATGCCCGCGACCCAACCTGGGCCGGCGCGGCGTCGCGAAAGGGCGTCCGTTTGAATTATCGGCAGAGGCGGGAGGACGCTTCAGGTGCGGGCGCGTCGCAAGGCGCGAAGCTGGAGGGGAACAAGAGGGAAGGGCCCTATCGCAGAGGCCCTTCCCGTAGTTGTCTTTCGAAGACGACGACAGCTAGGCAACAACGGCGACAAGCGCAATGACAGCCAGGGGGACGATACCCCAGGTGCGGAGAAGTGCCGTTCCTTTCATCCCTGACTCCTGTTCACCCGATTGCCGGCTTCGCTTGATCGCCGTACGGCCGCATTTGAGCGGCCGTCAGCCGGGCCTCATGGCCCTAAGTCCTTGCTCTGTGCCCTACTAGAGCAGTTATTCGTTTCAGGGTCTTCCGGTTCGGTCGACCTTTCTTGTTACTCCGTCCGGCGGCGAGCCAGTCGCAGGCCGCTCAGCAGCAGCACAATGCCGCCCGCCGACAGGAGCACGCCGAAGATCGTCGGCCCTGACGGGGAGCCACCGCCGCTACCGGTGGGGGGCAGCTTTACGATCTCCAATACCTCAGTCACGGGCGTCGGCGCAACGAGCGTGGGTGCCGCTGTCGCCGTCGGCGCAGGCGTGCGCGTCTTGGTCGGCGTAGCCGTGTGGTGGTGCTCCTCAGTCGCCGTCGGCGGATGAGTGGCCGTCGCCGTAGCGGTAGGCGTGTCCGTTGGCAACGGAGTGGACGTCCCTGTCGCCGTTGGGGTGAACGTCTCCGTCGGCGGTGGCGTGAAGGTACGCGTTGCCGTCGCCGTTGGTGTCGCCGTCGATGTCGATGTTGGCGGTGGCGTGTAGGTACTGGTTGCCGTCGCCGTTGGTGTCGCCGTTGGTGTCGCCGTCGATGTTGGCGTCGGCGTGAAAGTGCTCGTTGCCGTCGCCGTTGCCGTCGCCGTAGGTGTCGCCGTCGATGTCGCCGTCGGTGTCGGTGTGAACGTGTTAGTAGGCGTTGCCGTACTGGTGTTGGTCGGCGTTGGCGTGAACGTGCTAGTCGGCGTCGCCGTCGGTGTATCCGTCGGCGTCGGTGTCGGCGTCGGCTGCACAATGGTGTTGGCCTGCATCTGGTTGTCGCGCTGGCCGATAGACGTGCCATCAAGCTCGACAGTCGCCACGTGGTACGGAGAGCCCGAGATCTCCGCAGCGCCTTTGCCGGTCCCCCAGTCGGCTTGACTGGCGACGTGGGCTCCCCAGGTAATCAAAACCTCACAGGTCGTCACGCCCTGTTTTGTGACCGGGTTAGCGCAGGTGAAGGTGTCGACGGTGAACGTCAGTTGAACGGTCGTTTCGCTATCCCCGGCGTAGCTGCCGCTAGCGAGCGTGGGCACGCCCACAACATCGATTGTCCCGTTGCGGATATAGAAGTGTTGGTCGCCAGCAGCGGTGTCAAACCCGTTGGCGTTCGGATCCGCCGGGATTGGCGGAGACGGGTTGGCAGTTAGTGTGCTGCAAGAAGCGAGATTGGTGATGGGAGGGTCACAGAAGTCAGCGGCCGTAATCCAGTCTTCCGAAAACAGGGGGTCCGTCAAGAAGTCGTACGCGTGCTTCCCGCCCTTCGTCGTGCCGTACGAGATGGTGACGGTGTGGGTACCGGTTATCAGTCCGTCGATCGCCAACCGCTGGACTGTCGCCTCCCCCTCCCTATAGAGGGAGTTGTTGTGCTGCAGGTTGCCATTGATCCAACGACAACCTGTGTCGCCGGTCGTGTAGCCGGTCCCTTGATCGTTCGAGCACTGGGAGTACAAGTCGATGCCGGCCTCGCCCGCTGCGACTGCCTTGCCGGGTCCGCTCCTACTGAGCGACACGAACAGAGCTAGTGCAGCGGCTGCAACGATACCGAGCAATAGCATCCAGCCTACACGGGTGCGTCCCATTTGAAATAGATCATTCATTGCGCTTGCCTCCTACGGCGAATCGTTCCGCCGACCCCGCGGCGAACACGCGACCATTAGCCTATCCATCGCTTGCTGTCTTTCTCTCTCGCGTTGCCGCCGCGCCAATCGCAGACCGCCCATCAGCACGATGTGCCGGTCACTGACGAGACTGCAATCCCTCCGCGCCTGGGCCAGATCCCAGGACCGTCGGGGGTGATGCCACCTTGTTCGTATCATACCATACCCTGTCGGCATTTGCCGAATGAAAAACCGCCGCCTTCAGCTCAGAAGACAGCGGCTGAAGCGCTCCGAAAAAACCTCTTCGGCAGCCCGGCCGCCCTAGCCCCCTGTTCCCTGCCGTCGTCCTTGATAGCTACGCGGAGACCTTAGATCCGTGGCTTTGCGCCGGCCGGTTTCCCAGCCTTTGCCCTTTCGGAGACCGTATGTAGTTTTCACGAAGATAGAATAGGGGCCGAGGGACACGTGCAGGGCCCCGCCTCCCCTTTCCGGGTCCCTCGGCCCCAGAAAAGTCATGCCATGCTTTCGTTCTGGGAGCGTGGGATGGGAGGGGCCGAGCCATTCGGCCTGCGCCGCCAATCCGGCCACAAGAACCGTGATCGCGGCTCACGCCCCCCGAAAGCAGGGACACAGGCGACCCTATTGCCTGCTAGCATGGTTGCCCATGCTCACTTCTCGGAGGCTTCTTCTCTTGTCCAGGTGCCTGGCCGGACGCGATCCAAAACGGGGCGCCGCCCATTGCCCTTCCCGCCTAGAGCGGGTTTCCAGGCTGAGCCCCTACGCCTCCTTGCGAATTACAGGCCAGCAGGAAAAGGGTCGACAATAATGCTGAAAGAGCCTCAAGCTCCTGACGACTGGCCTCTTCCTTTAGGCCGGAATCAACGCCATGTTGTCACAACAGATGAGAGCTTGTCAAGTGGCCCTTTCTAACCACTCTGTCAGTATTGAGAACGCTCAGGCTAGGGCTTTATTACAGATGGGCCCGCCTCTCGGCTAGAAGCGAGGCCCATCCAAAACAGCAGGAATACGGACGCATGATGAGAATATCTAGCGACAGAGCACAGACGACCGCCGAATACGGCCTCATCTTTGCCCTCGTCCTAGTCGCAGTCGTCGTAACCTTTGTCGCCGTCGGTGGTGCCGTGCAAGGTCTCTGGGACTCCTTCATCACCGCCTGGCCTGCATAAAGCACCCGTAGAGAGGCCGCAGCCGGACTCCTCAGCCACACGCGGGCGCTAACGCCTGCATTTGGCCTCGGGGGAGCCGCCCCTGCAACTTCGACAGGGGTTAAGACGAACGGCTGATAAGCCGACCTAACTGGTGGGAGACAAATCTTGGCGCTCAGAATCGCATCGATCGCTGCCGCAGCCGTCGGGATCGCCGCGTTCGCATCCACTCTGACGGCCGGCGCGCAGGAGGCCAACGGCGTTACCGTCGATGTCGCCAGCGTGGACGGCAGCCGCTTCCCCAGCCTGTCCGCCGTTGTCAACGTCCTCGACGCTAAGGGCCGCCCCGTCGCCGGCCTCGACACCGCAAGCTTCAGCGCCACGATAGACGGCCGGCCCGCAATCGTCGAAGGACTCCAGTCCGTCGTCGACTCGCAGGTCAGCCTCTCCGTCGTCCTGGCCGTCGATGCCAGCGGCAGCATGGCAGGCACACCGCTGAGCGCCGCACAGTCGGCCGCCGCGGAGTTCGTGAATGGCCTTTCGCCCCAGGACTCCGTCGCCGTCCTCGCGTTCAGCGACACCGTGACGGCCGTCCAGGAGCCGACGCCGGACAAGGCGACGGCCATCGGCGCCCTTCAAAACCTCACCGCCGCCGGCGATACGGCGCTCTTCGAGGCCACGAGCCGTGCCGCGGCCAAAGCCCTCGAATCGTCGTCACCGCGGCGCGTCGTCATCCTGCTGAGCGACGGCGTCGACTACGGTGGCAAGAGCAGCGTCACGCGCGACGACTCCATAGCCCAGGCGCGGGCCACCGGCGTTCCCATATACACCATCGCCCTCGGCGCCGAAGTCGACAAGGCCTACCTCAACGATCTGGCGCAGGCCACCGGAGCTCGTTTCCTGGAGGCACCCAGCCCGGAGGGTCTGTCGCAGCTCTACGCTGGCATCGCCGCCGTCCTGCGTGGCCAGTATGTCGTCGCGATGCAGTCCCCCGCCGTCGACGTCGCGGCTTCACATGAACTCGAGCTGTCTGTCACCGTCGGAGGCACGACAGCCGTTGCCTCGAAAAGCGTCGCGTTTGCCGCGTCTGGCCAGTCCTCCCAGGTGACGCTCGAGGGGATTCGCTCCGGCGAAGATGTGAAGTCCGCCGTCACCGTCACCGCCCGGGTAAACGGCGGCGCGCCGACCGAGGTGCGCTTCCTCGTCGACGGAACGGCGGTGGCAACCGCTACGGCTCCTCCATACCAAGCGGCTCTCGATCCTGCCGCGCTGGCGAACGGAAATCACACCCTGCGGGTCGAGGCAAGGGACGCGACAGGGATCCTGGGGTCTTCAGAGATCGGCTTCGCGGTCCCAGCCGCCGCGGCAGGCGGGACCAGCAAAGTGCCGCTGTTCGCGGCGCTTCTTGCGGTCATGGCGGCGACGGTGGTCATCTACGTATTGCGCCGGCGGCGCCCCCGTGTGAAACGACAGGTGGTCGAGGTGCGCCTGAAACCGTGGTCGAACAACACGCTGGTAGCGGGCAGCGTGTCGCTGGTCGACGAGGAGCCGGTACCCCCGCCGGCGCCCGAGCCCGTTGGGCGGCCCGGCGGCAAGCTGATCATCGTCGATGGACCTGACGCCGGCCGGGAATACCCCGTCGGCATGAGCCCCCTCAGCATCGGCAGCGCAAGCTGGTGCGACATAACGTTCCCCGATCCGGACGAGCGCATAGGACCCGAAGAAGCGCGGGCCTGGGTCCACCAGGACAAGCTGATCTTCCACAAGTTGACGCGGCTCTCGCTCCTCGCCAGCGATGGGGCGGTCGGCGGCTGGCTCGTCCTGGAAAACGGTGACGAGGTGAACGTCGGCCACTTCCGGCTACGCTTCATCTCGCTGGCGCACACGGCGGCGGAGCAAGACGTCCTCAACAGGGCAGTGAACGAAGCCGTGCAGCACCTCGCGGGCCGTGCCTCGGGTGGCGGAGTGGCCTCCCGGCTCTGGCCCGTTCACGACCTGCCCCCGCAGGCGCCCCAGGCCGAAGAGATGGGCCCGCAACTCGCCCCGTTCGAGATCGTGCCTGTCGACAACCCGCCGGTCGAAGCGCCCGAATCGAGAGAAGAGAACCCCGAGCCCGCACGTCCCAGGCTGTGGCCCGTCGACGACCCTCCCGTCGATTTGGCGGAGTCGGAAGACGTGGCCAATCAACCCGATCCGTTCGAGCTCTGGCCCGTCGACGACTCGTCCGGCGAGCTGCACGGGCGAGAGGAAGATTCCGAACATCCGGCTGCCGCCTCCGTCTGACCCGTAGGACAGCCTCCCTTACTCTCGCAGTATCGCCTCGAATCCCTACGCATAAACCCCTACAGGCTTTCCCCTAGCTGCCGATAACTAACTTAGGCGAACCCCCTAAGGGATACCGCCTACGGGGGAAGCACTACAACGTATCGCTACTCCGTCCTGTGGGGTTAATGCGGTGCTCAAACTCGACATACCGCCGGTGACCGACGAGAGGATGCTCGTGCAGCGGGCGATTCTTCACGACAGTGAAGCCTTCGCCGGGCTCTACGATCGTCACGTCGTCCGCGTCTACCGGCACATCTACTACATCATCAATGACCAGAAAGAGGCTGAAGACTTAACCGCCCAGACCTTCCTCCAGGCCTGGGAGGCGATCGGCCGTTTCCAACCTAGGGGTGCTCCCTTCGCATCGTGGTTGCTGCGCATCGCTCACAACCTGGCGGTCAGTCATCTGCGCGCCCGGAAGGGGGATGCGCAGCTCCACGAGTCACTTATCGACGACGGCCTGCCCCGCAATCCCGAAGCAGTGGCCCAACGCCATGCCGAAGAGGAACGGGTCCGTCAGGCCGTCCTGCGCCTCGGCGACGACCAGCGGCAGGTCATCATCCTGCGCTTCGTCGAGGAGCTGGACTATAAGGAAGTCGCCGAGATTCTCGGCAAAAGCGTGGCTGCGGTGCGCGTAATCCAGCACCGCGCCCTGTGCGCCCTGCGCAAGATCATGAAGGTGGAAGAGGTTGCCTAGCATCATCGAGGCGCTAGCCGATTGCCTGGAAGCCATGCGTGGGGGCGTGGAAATGGAGGTATGTTTGGCGATGTACCCGGAGTGTCGCGCCGAACTGAAACCGTTACTGCAAATCGCGAGCCTCCTGCGGCCGCTGCCGCCGGAGATAACACCGTCGTCCGTCTTCAAAGAACGCACCAGGGTCCAGATCCTGGAGCGCCCCGAGGGACAGGACGGGACGTCGCTCGCGCCGGACCGGCCGTCGGGGAAGTTCTGACGGTGAATTGCGCGGACGGGGGAATAGGGCTCCCACCCGCAGCGAACTGGACTAATTTGGCCAGAGATGGCTTCTAAGCCGGTCACAAAGGAGGTGAGGCCCGCAAGGACTGACAGATACCCGGAGAACATCCGCCGCTCCCCGCCGGCAGCGGGCATTGGGCCTGACTCGCGGGAAGCGGTGATGAAGAAAACTCGAACAACACTCAACATACTAGGAGGAAACAGATGCGTTTCATTAATGACACCCTTCTCCGGCTTTACTGCTGGGCGAAGGACGAGACGGCCCAGACGATGGCCGAGTACGGCCTGATCCTGGCCCTGATTTCGGTCGCCGCCATTGCCGCCCTGGTGCTCTTGGGGCCGCAGCTCAGGGCTATCTTCGACAGGATCACGGCAGCGCTACAGGTGGCCTAGGGCGCTTCGCTGCAAACCCGAAAGGGGTGGGGAGGACCTCCTCCCCACCCCTTTCGATCCCGATCGGGGCAACCACGCCATCGACGGATCTGGAACCTGCGACAGGAATCCTTCCATCGGTCGATAATCAAAAGGGTAGCCGAAACCAGGAACCGAGTTGACGGTAGTAAGGCAGCCTATCATGTCGAAGGGCAACGGACTGCTAGATCGGCATGGCGGCGACGCGGTGGACGTCAGCGTGAAATCCTGGTACTACCCCAGCTACCCGGACCCGCCACATCAAGCGTTGCCGGCGTCGCCTGTGACGCGATCGAGGTTGAAGTAGACTGCGATCACCACTTCATAACGCCGCTGATCTCCAGCATCGTCAGTCACGTTCCTCTGAGCGAACGGTCTCGTGTCATGAACGAGCCATTTGGCCCCTGTGGCGCGGGTCACTGACGGGGCGTCGTGGGAACCTGGGCGCGAATCTTCGGGGGAAGGCGGCGCATCGTGTTTCGGGGGTCAAGGCTTACCCATTGTGGCCGATACTCTTATAGGTGAGCTTGCCCAGCACTTAACCTGGCATTCGCTCCGACCGCGCTCGTAGCGGCGGGACGCTGATGCAGCAAACTGGAGGTAGCCCCATGGCTAGAGCAGGAGCCGGCGGGTCGGTAGGTAGAATCAATGGTCGCTTCGCGCTGCTGACCATCGTATGCGGGATCCTCAGCGCCGTCCTCGTATACGCCGCCATCGCGCGCAACGGCGGCGCCAAGCAGACCGCGTCCGCGGAGACGACAGCCGCGACCGTCATCGCGGCTGTGGACATCCCGGCGCGCACCGAGATCACCGCCGAGATGGTCGAGCTGAGAGACGTGCCGGTCAGCGGAAGGGCAGCCATGGCCCTCAGCAGCATCGACGACGTTGTTGGCAAAGTGACGCGGTACCCCGTTGTCCTCGACGATCAGCTAACTCTGAGCAAGGTTGTCTCGGTGGACGGAAGCGAAAACGTCGACTCCCTCGCATTCGTGGTGCCGGATGGAAAGAGAGCCATCTCCATCTCCGCTGACCAGGTGCTCAGCGCCGGCGGCCTGGTATTGCCGGGGGACTACGTTGACATAATGGGCGTTCTCTCCGGAACAAAGCCGGATGGCAGTGAAGTCGACAACTACGTCGTCAAGACCATCCTCCAGAACGTGCAGGTGCTTGCCGTGGCGCAGACCATCGCCGACGCGCCTGCCGGCGGAGAAGCCACAGCGAGCGACGGCCAGAAGGGTAGCAGCTCAGAGTCCAAGCCGAACCCCGAGGCGACGACGCTGACCATTCTCGTCTCGCCCGAGCAGGCCCAAACGCTGTTCTTGGCTGAATCCAACGGCACTCTGCGAGCAGTCGTTCGCGGCTACGGCGATGCGAACGTGACGGAGCTGGCGCCCATCTATCAGAACCAGCTCACGCCGCCAGTGCCTTAACAGGCTCGGTCTTCGCAGGACAAGCACGAGAACCATTACACACTTCGAGAACAGGGAAGTCGATGGCAAGAACTCCGGAAGCCGTAATCATTGACCCAGACCTCGGCACGCGAGCCGACATCAAGCGGGCACTCATGCTGGCGCATTTCACCGTGTCGGGCGAAGCAGGCTACGGCATCGAAGCCGTCACCGTTGCTAAGGAACAGGTGCCCGATGTCTTCGTCGTGAGCGCTGAAGAACCGGTCGCACGCGCCCTCCAGACGATCGAAGCCCTGGGCGACGCCCTGCCCGACACGCCGACCATCGTCTACTCCTCGCTCGCCGACGCTGCCTCCGTCCGGCGCGCCATGGTCTCGGGCGCTCGCGACTACCTCATCAAGCCTGTCAAGCCCGAGGACCTGACCCGTGCCATCTACGGCGTCATGGGGCAGGAGGAAAGGCGGCGCATGCGTGCCTCCGGCGAGCGCCAGGAGGCGCCCGCACACGGCACCGTAATCACCGTCTTCGGCGCCAAGGGCGGAATCGGCAAGACGACCATTTCGACGAATCTCGCTACTGCTCTCGTTCGCGCCACCAGCAGCACCGTTGTTCTCGTCGACATGGACACGCGTTTCGGCGACGTCGCCATCATGATGGATGTGGCCGTCGAGCAGAGCATCGCCGACCTGGCACGCCGCGTCGGCGAAATGGACCGCGACACGGTGCGCGACTACCTGGTCCGCCACCACAGCGGGGTCATGATCCTGCCTGCGCCCCTGCATCCTACGGAGTGGCGCAACGTCACGCCGCAGCAAATCACCAAGATCATCAACCTGCTCGCAGAGTCCTACGACTACGTTATCGTTGACACCCCAGGCACGTTCAACGAGATCGTCGCCGTGACGCTGGAGTCGGCTGGCCTCATTCTCCTCGTCACGAGCATGGACATAGCCAGCATCAAGGACACCGCGCTTGCCCTGGAGATGCTCCAGAGCGCCGACGTCTCCGAAGACAAAGTCAAGCTCATGATCAACCACTCCACGGCGGCCAACACGCTGCGCGAGGAGGACGTCGAGCGCGTACTGGAGTACAAGGTGTTCTGGCGCATCCCTCACGACCTCAACGTCGCAACCAGCACGCAGCTTGGCCAGCCGGTCGTCATTACCAAGCCCTACGCCAGAGTTTCGCGCAGCATCAGCGACCTCGCCGCGGCTCTCAGAGGCACGGTGACGGAGAAGAAGGGCTTCCTGGAGAGGTTCTTGGGACATTGAACCGATGAGCCGCACGTTCACCAAAAGGAGTTGAACGCACCATGACTCAGTTCCAGTGGCAAGCACGAAAAACAGGCGCCGACGCCGGTGAGGGCGGCGGCCTTCGACGTCCTACCACCTCTTCCAGCCTTCTACAGACCAGCGAGGCGCTCACCGAACTCAAGTACAAGCTCCACCAGCGCCTCATCGAAGAGCTGGACCCGGGCAAACTGGACGGCCTGGAGCCCGCGAAGGCGCGCGAAGCCGTCGAGAGTTCCGCCCGTACCCTTATCTCCCAGGAGATGCCGGGAATAGTCGGCGTTACCAGGGACGAGCTTGTCTCCGCCGTCGCGGACGAGGTCCTCGGTCTCGGACCTATCGAGCCAATGGTAAGGGACAAATCCATTTCGGAAATAATGGTCAACGCGCCCGACACCATCTTCTTCGAGAAGGAAGGTCGCATCTTCCTTAGCCCCATCCGGTTCCGCGACTCCAACCATATCCAGCGCATCGCGGAGCGCATCATTGCGCCGCTGGGCCGCCGCGTCGACGAGTCATCGCCCATGGTGGACGCGCGCCTGGCCGATGGCTCCCGTGTCAACATCATCATCCCGCCCGTCGCTCCCAAGAGTCCCACGATCACGATCCGTAAGTTCCGCGAGGACAAGATGACGGCGGAGGACCTTATCAGCACAGGCACTCTTACCCGCGAGCTCTGTGAGTTCCTGCGCGCCTGTGTCCAGGTGCGGCTGAACATCGTCATCTCCGGCGGCACGGGTACTGGCAAAACGACTCTACTTAACGCCCTCTCCGCTTTCATTCCAGACACGGAACGAATCATCACAATCGAAGACCCGACCGAGCTTAAGCTTCAGCAGGGTCACGTCGTTAGCCTGGAGGCGAGGCCGGCAAGCCTGGAAGGAAAGGGTGAGGTCACACAGAGAGACCTCGTTCGCAACTGCCTCCGCATGCGCCCCGACAGGATTCTCGTCGGTGAGGTGCGCGGTCCGGAAGCCTTCGACATGATGCAGGCCATGAACACAGGCCACGAAGGCTCCATTACCACCGTTCACTCCAACTCCCCGCGCGACGCTCTCGCGCGCATAGAGAACATGATACTAATGGCCGGCCTGGAGCTACCCATGCGGGCCATCCGGGAACAGATGGCCTCCGCTGTCCACATGGTCATTCAGATAGCCCGTCTGCCTGACGGCACGCGCAAGGTCACGGCCGTCGCCGAGGTCACCGGCATGGAGGGGCAGGTGGTGACCATGCAGGACCTCTTCCGCTTTGATCAAAAGGGCATCGACAACGAAGGACACGTAATCGGCGAGTTCCACTTCACCGGCATCCGTCCGCAGTTTGCAGAGAAATTCAAGCTAGCCGGCGTCGAGCTCCCGCAGGACATCTTCGGTCCGGGGTGGTGATAGCATGGATCCCCTGGCATTAGCCGCGGCCCTTTCCGTGATGGTCACGGTCGTCATGGTGTTCGCCGTCTTCTACATGACCTCGATCGCTGGAAGCAACAAGCGCGTCGTGAACCGGCTCGAACACGTTGTCAATCGTAGTCCGCTAGAAGGGCTCACCACCGTCTCGGCTCTCAAGCAGACCGGCGGCGGCCTCTTCCCGACGCTCGGCAGTCTGCTGACCGGCAAGGAATGGGCCAACAAGGTCAACATCGATTTGGAGCGCGCGAACCTCAAGCTGCGTGTCGGTGAGTACCTCGCTCTACGCGTGGCCATCGCTCTGGTGGTCCTCGCGGTCGTGATATTCGTCGCAGGCCGGGGCGGACTGGGGCTCGTCGCGGGCATTGCTGCCGCGCTGGTGGGCTACATGCTGCCCAAGATGTACCTTCGCCGTCGCATCAAGGCGCGACTTACCACGTTCGACGAACAGCTTGTGGAGGCGCTCAGTCTCGTCTCCAACGCCCTGCGCTCCGGATTCGGCTTTCTGCAGAGCATGGACCTTGCGGCCGAGCAACTGAACGACCCCCTGGCCATCGAGTTCAAGCGCACCATCAACGACATCAACGTCGGCGCCAGCTTCGAGGACGCGCTCCTGGCGCTGAACCAGCGGGTCGAGAGCAAAGACCTGGACATAGTCGTCACCGCCATCCTGATCCAGCGCACGGTCGGCGGAAACCTCGCGGAGATATTGGAGACCGTCGCCTACACCATGAGAGATCGCTCCCGCATTAAGGGCGAGTTGCGGACGCTGACCGCGCAGCAGAAGATGTCCGGGTATATCGTCGGCGGACTGCCTATCTTCATCATCGGCATCCTGCTTCTCATGGGTAAATTGATGGGCGATACCTACATGCAGACTCTGTTCACGGAGACCGCCGGCCGGGTGGCCCTGATGGCCGCGGTACTCCTCGAGGGACTTGGGATAATGATTATTCGCAAGATCCTCGCCATCGAGGTTTAGCGGAGATCGAAATGGCACTACTCGCAGCGGCATCGGTATTTGTCACCGTCGTCATGTTCGCGCTATCCTTGCGCAAGACTGACGACAACCCCATCAGAGCCCGCGTCGCCGGCCTTGCGACGTCGCGCATGTTCGAGGGCGGGCAGCCCGCAACATCCTTCGGCGAGCGTATCATCGGACCGCTGTTCGGAGGCGTCGCGGACAAGGCCGTCGCTATGCTTCCCCAGGGCATGCTCGAGCGGCTGAAGCTCCAGCTTGTGCGGGCCGGTGATCCCATGACACCGGCGGGGTTCATGATGGTCCGCATGATCGCCGGCGGAGTCCTGGCGGGGCTTGGCCTTTCCGTGGGCGTCGCGATGAGAGGGACGCTGGATGCCAAATCCCTCGCCCTGGCGGTCGTGCTCGGCGGCGTCGGCGCCTTCCTGCCCTCAATGTGGCTGTCCAGTCGCGTGCGCCAGCGTCAGACCGAGATCATCAAGAGCCTGCCCGATTCCTTCGATATGATCACTACCTGCGTCGAAGCCGGCCTCGGCCTCGATGCTGCCCTGACGCGAGTCGCCGAGAAGGTGAAGGGCGCCTTCGCCGAGGACCTTTCCATTACCCTGCGCGAGATAGGGATGGGCCGTAATCGCGTCGAAGCCCTGCAAGACCTGGCCAATCACACCGGCGTCGCGGACCTGACTCTGTTTGTGAACGCTATAGTACAGGCGGAGCAGCTGGGCACGAGCATTGGCCAGGTGCTGAGGGTGCAGTCGGAGCAGATGCGGATACGCCGCCGTCAGCGCGCTGAAGAGGCGGCCAACAAGGCGCCCGTGAAGATGATCTTCCCGCTCGTCCTGTGTATCCTTCCTACGTTGTTCATCGTGATCATGGGACCCGCCGCAATCCAGCTCTACGAATCGTTCAGCAAGAACTAGGTGACGCGTGCGAATTGAAAACGCCTCGCGCGGCGCCCAGGTGGCCGACCGCGCGGTCCTTGCTAACACGCCCTTGGCGCGGCTGGTGGGCCTCCTCAACCGCCGTCACCTGGAGCCCGGCGAAGGCCTCGTCCTGGTGCCCGGCGGCGCGATCCACATGTTCTTCATGCGCATGGCAATCGACGTCATCTTCGCCGACAAAGAGGGGAACGTCCTGAAGACGGCCGTGAACGTGAAGCCCTGGCGGATGGTGATGGCGCCTCGACACACGCGCTATACCATCGAGCTACCTGTCGGCGTCATCGAAGCTTCCGGCACGCAGCCCGGCGACCACCTCGAAATCACCTCATAGCATCGCCGACCGTGAGATGCGGAGACGCCCGCGGGTTGGCCGCAGGCGTCTCGAAGAGCTATCTGTCCGACTGCTCTAGTCTTTGCGACCCAGGATCGTCACGGAGCAGACTGAGCCCGGCCCGCCCAGGTTGTGCGCCAGCCCCAGGCGCGCGTTCTTCACCTGCGCCCCGTCGGCGCGCCCCTGCAACTGCTTCGTGACCTCGTACAGCATCCGACAGCCCGTCGCGCCGATGGGGTGCCCGAAGCACTTCAGGCCGCCGCTGGCGTTGACCGGCAGGTCACCGTCTACATCGGCGTGCCCCTCGGCCACGAACGCGGCGCCGTCCCCCTGCGCGCAGAACCCGAGGTCCTGGTAGTTCAGGATCTCCGTGATGCTGAAGCAGTCATGCACCTCCGCCAGGCTTATCTCCTTCGCCGGGTCCTTCACGCCCGCCTCCGCGTAAGCCGCCTTGGCCGCGTACCTCGTCGCCGGGAAGCCGAGGAAGTCCGTCGAGTTGGAGAACATCGGCCGGCCGGTGGCCGTTGCGAGGGCGTTCGCCATTACGAGGACGTAGTCGTCCTTGTGCTTGCTCTTCTCAGCGATCTCCGGTCGCGTGATCACCAGCGCCGCGGAGCCGTCTGACATGGCGCAACAATCGAAGCGCCCGAGTGGCCAGGCGATCATCGGCGCCGACAGCGCATCCTCCATCGTGATCGGCCGACGGAAGTGGGCCTTCGGGTGCAGGGCGCCGTTCTTATGGTTCTTCACCGCGACACGCGCCAGGTCCTCCTTTGTCCAGCCGTATTCGTTGAAGCAGCGCGTCGCTGCCAGGGCAAACAGCCCCGGCGCACTAACGCCGCCGAATACGGGATGGCTGAACCCCTGCATAGGCAGGCCGGCGCTGCCCGTGTCCATAAGCTTCTCTACGCCGCAGGCCACGACCACGTCGTACACCCCCGACGCCACCGCGTAACAGGCGTTGCGGAACGCGTCCATCCCCGACGCGCAGTAGTTCTCGACGCGCGTCACCGGAATGCCGAAGAGCTTCATCGGGTCGGAGAAGGTGTTGCCGCTCAGCCCCGTGAACGGGTAGAGGATGCCGATCCACGCCGCCTGCACGTCGTCGGGCGCTACGCCGGCGTCGTCCAGCGCCTCATACGCCGCTTCGACGACGAGGTCCTCCGGGTCCTTCTCCCACAGCTCGCCGAACTTCGTGCAGCCCACGCCGATGATCGCTACCTTGTCTTTGATGCTTCCCATCGCGATTCCCTCCTTACTCGAATGCAGGCGCCACTAGCTCGAAGCCTGGGGTAGGGGGCGGCACTTCCAGTAGTAGTTGTGGAAGTTCGCGCCCTCGTGCAGCCGCCGGAACAGTATTTCCACCGGCAGGCCAATCTTTACCTCGTTCGGGTCGCCGTCCGTCATCTCCAGGAAGACGCGGCCGCCACCGTCGAGGTCGATGACCAGTCGCGGGATCGGCACGTTGAGGTACTGACCGCCCGACAGATGGTCCAGCGTGTACGTGTACACTGTGCCCTTGCGCGGCAGCTTCACGTTCTCGAAGCTGTCCTTCGTACGGCACTCGGCGCAGACGCGCGGCGGCGGATACTGGACGACCCCGCAGCTCTTACAGCGCGCCCCTAAGAAGTTCAGCTCCTGCGCCGCGTCGCGCCAGTACGTGACCGGCGAACCCGCCGCCGGCGGCTGCTCGCGGTCCGTCAGGTGGCGGAAATGGGCGTAGGCCGTGTAGCTGGGCAACTGGCGCTTCTGGAAGAGATGGCCGATGAGGCCTTTTCGACCCGCCGCCTCAGGAATGACATCCGACATCTCGAGCAACAGCGCGTCGGCGCCGTCGCCGTGATTGAGGAGGAATATGCGCTCGCCCGCCTTCGCCTGCTCCAGCGCGCCGGCCAGCATCATCAGCGCCAGCGCAGCGCCCGAGCTGCCGACCGACAGAAACAGCGTGTCCTGGAGCTGCGCCGGCTGGAACCCCAGCGCCTTCCCGACGGCTACGTAGCTGCGCGGGTCGGACGCCGTGATAACGGCCTTCGCGATGCCTTCAGCCGTCACGCCCTGTTTCTCCATCAGCGCCTTGCCGGCCGCCACCGCCGACGTCGCGTAGCCGTACTGCGTCTCGACCTTCGACTCGAACGACCGCACGTAGCGGTCCTCGGCACGACGCCACGCGCCCACCTGCTCGCCGGCGAGCGAATAAGCGCCCTGGATCGCCACCGGCCCGTCTTTGCTGACCAGCACCGCGCCGGCGCCGTCGCCTAAGAGTTGTTCAAACATCGACTCCGGCTCGCCAAGGCGACAGTCCGCGGCAACGACGAGGACGTTCTTCGCTGAGCCGCTGTCGACCGCGTCCATCGCCGCGCGCATTGCCGTCGTGGCGGCGCGCAGCGAGCCCGTGAAGTCGGCGGTATTGATGTCGCGACGCATGTCGAGGGCCGCAGCTATCACTCCCGCCGACTGCTTCTCGTTGTAGGGGGCCGTCGTCGTGGCGAAGAACAGCCCGTCGATGGTTGACGCGTCTATTCCCACCAGGCAATCCAGCCCCGCGGCTACCGCCATCGTCAGGCTGTCCTCGTCCGCGTTCGCGACCGCTCGCTCGCCGGGGACGGCAGGAATGCCCCAGGCGTCGCCGATCTGCTGACGGGACAGGCGGTAGAGGGGTACATACGCTCCGGATGATGCGATCCGCGCCACTGAACTCTCCTTTCGTTCGCTGGAAACGCCGGCCTCAGTACCTTATCTGGCAACAGGTCTTCAGTGTGGGGTCGTAATAGGCGGAAAAGGCCTCATCCCAGTAAGGGTCGAAGAGGAAGCCTTGCCCTCCCTGTGTCTCCGGCTTGGAGCTCGACGCGCTGCGAGGGGGCCGAGCGCGCTTCCGCGCTTGCTGCTCCCGCGTCTTGTCTCGACGTGTCTTCCTGGCCATAAGTCTCCCTGCCGCCGATCAGGATGCGGAAGCCTATCGTAACGCTAAGCGTATTCCAGCACAACACCATCGCGCAGCGACGCCGGAGGCAGAAGTATCGCCGAGATGGGGACGCGCGATGCCGGTCAGCGGCTAAGGGATGTCTTGCTGCAGCTTGCGGATCCTGCGGCTCAGCACCGGCAGCATCTGGACCGCGATGAACGGATTCGAGCGCAGCTCCGCCAGAAAGTCCCAGCGCGAGAGCACCAGGCACTCCGTGTCCTCGACCGCCACGACGCTCGCTGAGCGCGGATAGGAGTCAAGGATCGCCATCTCACCGAAGAACTCGCCCGGGCCCAGCGTTGCCATCGCGGTCTGGCTCTGGCCCTCGCCGCCGTGCATGACGTTCACGCGCCCCTTGGTTATGAGATAAAAGGCAACCGCGTCCTCGCCTTCCTTGACGATGCCCTCGCCCTTCTTGTAGGCGCGCGTGATCGTTGCCGAAGCCAGCCGTTTCAGGTCTCTGCGGCTGAGCTCAGAGAAAAGGGAAGCGCTCGCCAGTACGTCTTCGGGATACATCGGCACACTCCTTTGCTTCGACTTGACTGGTTCAATATACAACACGTCCGGCGACGCTTCCAGTCGCGTCGAGAAAGCGGAAACGAGGGCAAGCCGCGGCTCGACCCTTAAAACGCGGATCGGTGTACTATGGGGGCGAGACGGCGGTAGGGGCGGAAGCCGCTTGACATAACTCTGCAAGGAGCATGGTGCATGAAGCCTCGGGCCATCTCGGACAGGGTGCTCGCCGGGGGCGCTATCGACTGGGACAGGCGCCTCTTCGATTCCCTGATACCGCTGCCGGACGGCACCAGCTACAACGCCTATCTCGTCCAGGGAAGCGAGAAGTCGGCTCTCCTCGATACCGTAGACCCAACGAAGAGGGACGAGCTGATGTCGCAACTGGCCGGCATCGAGAGGATCGACTTCGTCATCTCTCACCACGCCGAGCAGGACCACTCCGGCGCTATACCGGATGTCCTCGCAAAGTACCCGCAGGCGAAGGTGGTCGCCTCGACGAAGGCGAAGGGCATGCTCCTGGACCTCCTGGAGGGGATATCAGAAGACCGCGTCATCACCGTCGAGGACGGCGAAGAGCTGTCGCTGGGCGATAAGACGCTGCGCTTCGTTTACATGCCCTGGGTGCACTGGCCCGAGACCATGATCACGTATCTCCTGCAGGACCGCATCCTCTTCACCTGCGACCTCTTCGGCTCGCATCTCGCCACCTCCGACCTCTACGCCGACGAAGCGCGTGTCTATGAGCCCGCCAAACGCTATTACGCCGAGATCATGATGCCGTTCCGCCGCGCGATCGCCAGGCATTTGGAGAGGGTGCGGCAGATCGCCCCGGCAGTCATCGCGCCCAGCCATGGCCCCGTCTACCGGCGCCCGGCGTTCATCATCGACGCCTACGACGAGTGGGTATCCGCGCCGCCGCGGAACAGGGTAATCGTGCCTTACATAACGATGCACGGCAGCACCGCCCGCATGGTCGAGCATTTCGTGGGGGCGCTGATGGAGCGCGGCGTCGAAGTCGAGCAGTTCAACCTGGCGAGTGCCGATATCGGCAAGCTCGCCGTATCACTGGTCGACGCTGCAACGATCGCCGTCGGCACGCCAACCGTGCTCGGCGGCCCGCATCCGACCGTGCTGGCGGCCGCGCAGTTGGCCGCTGTCCTCAATCCAAAGCTCCGCTTCGCCGCAGTCTTCGGCTCTTACGGCTGGGGCGGCAAGGCGGCCGAACAGGTCGCGGCAATTGTCGAGCGTGCCGATATCGAGATACTCGCTCCGGTCCTCTGCAAAGGGATCCCCCGCGAGGCCGATTTCGTCGCTTTGGAAAGCCTCGCCGAGACTATAGCGGTCAAACACCGAGAGCAGGGCTTCGCCTAGCGTAGCCGGCGCCGGCGGACTGCCGCCCGGCGCTCGAGCGAAAGGAGATCAGGGATGGAAAGTCTACTGACGGCAGACCAGCGCAAGTTGCGCGATGAAGTGAGGGCCTTCGTCAAGGACGTGCCGCGACAGCTCCTCTTGGACATGGACGCCGGCACCGCGCCTTACCCGCGCTGGTTCCTGGAAGAGGCGGCGCGACGCAACCTCCTCGGGCTGCGCTTCCCGAAGAAATACGGCGGCCGCGGCCTCAAATGGGTCGACGAAATCATTGCCCTCGAAGAGATCGGTGTCCTCAGCACCAGCCTGCCCTGTCTGTACAGCCTCGTCAGCATCGTCGGCGAGGCGCTGACCGTCTTCGGCACGCCGGAGCAGAACGAGCGCTGGCTGAAACCCGCGCTCGCCGGCAAACTCGCCGTTGCGGAGGCGCTGACCGAGCCCCGCGGTGGCTCCGACTTCTTCGGCGCCGCGACCCGCGCTCGTCGCGAGGGCGACGCCTGGCTCCTCAACGGACAGAAACGTTTCATCGTCGGCGCTGAGGGCGCGGACTACTTCTTCGCCTACGCCCGCACCAGCGACACCGCTGCGCCGCACGAATCGATCAGCTCCTTCATTGTCGAGCGCGGCCCCGGCGTCGAGGTGCAACACGTCTACGGCCTCATGGGCATGCGCGGCGGCGGCACCGGTCGCGTCTACTTCCGCGACGCCCGCGTCCCTCTCGACAACCTCGTCGGCCCCGAGAACGGCGGGGGAACCGTCTTCAACCAGATGATGATCCCGGAGCGGATGACCAGCGCCGCCGGCGCTATCGGCGGCGGACGGGCCGCCATCGAAATAGCCGCTCGCTACGCCGACCAGCGCAAGGCGTTCGGACAGAAGATACGCCGCTTCGAGGGCGTGAGCTTCAAGATCGCTGACAGTATAACGAAGCTCGACGCTGCTGGTGCCCTCGTCTACGCCGCGGCCCACGCCATCGACAACGGCGACGACCCGGGGCGGGTCCGCCGGCTTGTCTCCGAGGCGAAGAAGTTCTCTACCGAAACCGGCTGGGAAGTGATCAACCACGCCATGCAGGTCATGGGCGGCATCGGCTACACCAACGTCTACCCTATCGAGCGGCTGCTGCGCGACTCGCGACTGCTCATGATCTGGACCGGCACGAACGAGATCATGAATCTGCTCATCCAGCACGAGTACTACCGCGAGCTGGGGCGTCCCTCGCTTGCCCGCGACGTCGAAGCCGACGCGCCCGGCTGGGATCTCCCCGACGAGAAGGTCTACGAGTAGCTGCGCGGAGGCCGGCTTGAGGAAATTGTACGGCAGGACTTCAGTCCTGCCGCTGCGGGCGGTCCGCGGGCAAGACGCCCGCTCTGCGCGTCGGTGCTGAACTCCTTGCCCGCTAGCCGGGCTCGGGCGAACAGCCGGGGACGAACCTGGCGCGACGGTGCGCCGCCTCGTTTACCATGTGGAACAGCAGGCCCAGGCCCGCCAGGGCGATGGCGCCGCTTCCCAGCTCGATCCCGATAGACTCGATTAGCGACGGCCCCGGCTGAATCACCAGTATGTTCCAGAAAGCGTGGAACAGCACAGCCGTCGTGAACGCCGCCGCCACCGGCACGTTGACCACGCGCCGTCCCAGCTTCTCGCGCTCGCGCCAGAGCACCGCGCACACCAGCCCGGTCCAGGCGCCGTGCCCCGCCGGCGACAGGAGTCCTCGCACAATCAAAGTCGTCTCGACCGCGCCGATCCCCTTCGACGATTGCGCGGCCGCAAAGCCGTAGCCTATCGTCTCCAGCGCCGCGAACCCCATGCCAGCCGCCACGCCGAATATCACGCCGTCCGCCTGCGAGCAGTAGCGCCCGTGGAAGTATATCCCCAGTGGAATGATTAGCTTCGCGCTCTCCTCGATCACGCCAACGCCGAACATCTCCGCCGCGCCCAGGCTGCGCAGCGTCGCATATTCCAGCGTCGCCGCTATGGACACGCCGAGGGCGCCGCCCCATAGAAAGCACAGGACTACCACACCCGCCGGTATGTCGCGGCCGGGCTCGCGCTCGTACACGTACGCGACGAAAGCCACCGGCACCACGAACGCGCCCACGATGATGACAATAGGTATGTCCGTCGGATTACCCAGTCCGCGGACCAGCGCCACGAGGAGGAAGAATAGAACCGTCCCGCCGACGAGCACGCGGGCGGACGTGCGTCGAAAGGGCAGCGCAGGCTTGTTGCGCGCCATCATCCTATCCGCCGCCTTCCCTGGCACGCTGCCACCGCGGTCGCTCCCTGGCCGGTATCGTACGTCCGCATGCTATAATCCGGCCATCACCCCAGAGCGCCAGGCGACATGGAGCTGTTCGACATCTCAGTGCCCCTACGACCCGGCATGGTCGTCTACCCGGGCGACACGCCGTTCCACGCGGAGCGGCCGCGCGCCATCGCCCGCGGCGACGCCTACAACCTCACCCGTCTCCAGATCAGCGCTCACTCGGGCACCCATGTCGACGCGCCGCTGCACTTCATCGACGGCGCGCCCGGCGTCACCGACCTGCCGCTGACGGCGCTCATCGGTCCGGCCTACGTCGTCGACGCCACCGGCATCTCGGCTGACATCGATGCTGCGACCCTTGCGCGGCTGGATTTCCCGTCGGGCGTCAGCCGCATCCTCTTCAAGACGCCGAACTCCCGTCTCTGGGACCTCGACGACTTCAGCGACAAGTTCTTCGGCGTTACCGCCGATGCCGCGAAAGTCCTCGTGTCCCGCGGCGTCGAACTCGTCGGCATCGACTACCTTTCGCTGGCGCCGGCATCCGATCCCGCGCCCGCGCACGTCGTTCTCCTCGAAGCCGGCGTCGTCATCCTTGAGGGCGTCGACCTCCGTGCCATCGAGCCGGGGCCGTACCGGCTTATCTGCCTGCCCCTGCCCATTGAAGGCTGCGACGGCGCGCCC
>JALHUB010000252.1 GCA_022865685.1 Dehalococcoidia bacterium
AACGTCATCGATCTGCAGAACGGACGCTACCCAGAGAGCTACGTAGGCGACTTGATCGCGCGGACGATATGGGGCAGCAATCCGATAACGGCACACGAGCTCCTGATCAGAACCGGAGGCAGCGTGTCCGGCGGCGTCTATAAAGTGAGCGATCTCATGGCCAGGCTGGGAATGCGCAACTCGGTCTTCGATCATCCGCCCGCATACCAGGACGAGTTCTCTCTGCGGGGCTGGCCCAACGTCATCACAGCGAACGACGTAAACCGCGCTCTCGCTCAGTTCTACCACGGCGGCGTCGTCAACTGGCAATGGCGCGACTACCTGATGGAGAAGATGGTCCACGTTAAGCCGGGTCTGCAGTACCTCTTGCCGGCGGGCGTCGGGAACGGCACGGTGTCGCATAAGAACGGGTTTAGCTGGGTGTCCGGCGGCTGGATCGACAACGACATCGGCATCGTCACCTTCGATAGCAGCGGTGGCCGGCGCGCCTATGCCATCTCCCTCTACATCCAGGACATCGGCGCCGAGTACGCCGACATCCCCATCGGCCAGACCGTATCGCGCCTGGTCTGGCAGTATTTCTCCAACCGCTACCAGTAGAGACCGGCCCAGACGCAACTTCGCTGCCGCCGCTCCTTGTCCTTTCCCGATTGCGCCCCGATAATTGATGGCTGTCGTCCACGTCCAGAGGGAGGGGGCCACAGCTTTGACGGGGCGGACACCTTCCACCAATCACAGTCCCAATTTCGATAACCTGCGCCGCGCCGTGCTGCGCCGGGGGCCACCCGGGCCGGTCCCGTTCTTCGAGACGACCGCCGACCCGGCGATGATCGAGGTTGTGCTAGGGGAGAAGTTCGACCTTGATGGAGCCCTGGCAGCGGCGCTTTCGGGAGAGGCCGTCTCCGCCGCCCTGCGGAATCGCCGCAACCTGGAGCGTCTGATGGACATGAACCTCCGCTTCTGGCTGGAGGCCGGCTACGACTGCGTGCCCATGTTTCCCGGAATCGATTTCCGGTTCTCCAACATCCGTCTGGCCGCCGATACGGCTGCCCTCCCCAATTGGTCGCACGGACTGCGTCACTGGCAGAACGAGATGACGGGCCCCATCCAGAGCTGGGCGGACTTCGAGAGCTATCGCTGGCCCAAGCCAGAGGAGACCGAATACGCCGGCATCGAGTACCTGAACTCGGTGGTGCCGGATGGAATCAAGGTCTCGGTGAGCCTCGGAGGCATCCTGGCGATGGTGTCCTGGCTGATGGGGCTACAGCCGCTCTCGTATGCCCTGTACGAGCAGCCCGACCTCGTCGCGGCGCTCTGCGAGAGGGTCGGCGCCGTCTTCCTCGCGGCCGCCGCCCACGTTTCGACCGTCGACAACGTGGTAATGCTCGTTGTCAGCGACGATATGGGCTTCAGCGGCGGGACGTTCATCTCGCCGGAGATGCTGCGGCGCTACGTCTTCCCCTACCACCGGCGGCTGTGCGAGACTGCCCACAAAACCGGCAGGCTGGCGATTCTCCACTCCTGTGGTAACCTGGGAAGCGTGATGGACGACCTCATCGACGCCGGCTTCGACGGGAAGCACTCGTTCGAGGACAAGATCATGCCTGTCGAAGAGGCGTACCGGCGCTGGGGCGACCATATAGCCATCCTGGGTGGTCTGGACATGGACCTGCTCGCCAGGGGAAGCGAGGAACAGGTGCGAAGCCGAACGCGCGAGGTGCTCGATGTCTGCGGCGCCGCCGGAACGGGCTACGCCCTGGGCACGGGCAACTCCGTCGCCAACTACATCCCGCCGGAAAACTACCTGGCGATGCTCGACGAGGGGGGTCGCTGGAACCGCGAGCACTTCGGGTCGCCGGCATGAACGACAACGACGGGTCCACGGGCACGGATAAGGCGCCGCCCAGCGAGTACGGCGACAGCTACTTTCTCAAGCGCCTCGGCGGCTTCCAGGAGTTCCGCGAGTCCGGCGGCCGGCGGATTCCGCCTCGCTTCGTGAAGGCGCTGCGCCTGGCCCGCATCCGGCCGGGAGAGCGCGTCCTCGACATCGGCTGCGGGCGCGGCGAGATGGTCATCCAGCCGGCGTTGCTCGGGGCGCACGGCGTGGGCGTCGACTACGCGCCGGATGCCCTCCGCATCGCCCTCGACGCGCTGGCGACCCACCCGGCGGAGGTCCGGGCCCGCGCCGCCGTGCTGGCGATGGACGCGACGAAGCTGGGCTTTCGGGACGAGTCGTTCGACGTCATATTCATGAACCAGCTCGTCGAGCACTTCTACCCCGATGAGCTGAACGCGATGCTGGCAGAGACGCGTCGGCTACTTAAGCCGGGCGGCAGGCTGATCCTCAACACCTCTCCCAACCGCGTGCTCTACAATATGACGTACCCCATCTATATCCGTAACGTGCATCGCGTCGTTTGCCGGATCGCGGAGCTGGCGCACTACCAGAGCTACGTCATCGCACCGACGCTGCCTATTGGGCCGGAGCACCCGCGCAGCGAAGAGGAGCGCCGCCAGCACGTCAACGAGCAGACGGCTTCGGAGCTGGCACGGACGGTATCGAACTGCGGCTACCGCGTCATGAAGATCGAGCACTGGGATGACGCGACTCAACTACCATACACGTCGCGGCGCCTCACCATCGAGCTGATGCTTCTCGACGCGCTGCGCTCGCTGCGTCCATTCAGCTTCCACTGGCCGCTCAACAAGCTGTTCACCAACAATATCTGGGTCGTCGCCACCAGGCCGTGACGCCGGCGACGACGACGGACTGCTACCGTCAGGAAGGACGAATGAAAAGCCACACGCATTACCTCTGGTTCAACACGCGGTCGCGGCGCGACCTGATCAACATCACGGACGAGGTGGAGGGGGCGCTACGCGAGTCCGGCGTGCAGGAGGGGCTCTGCCTCGTCAGTGCGATGCACATCACGGCCGCCATCTGGGTAAACGACAACGAGGCCGGGCTCTGGCAGGACCTCTGGGAGTGGGTCGAACGACTCGCTCCCGCGCGACCCGACTACCGTCATCACCAGACCGGCGAGGACAACGGCGACGCGCATCTCAAGCGCACGCTCGTCCATCAGCAGGTCGTGCTGCCGGTGACGGCGGGTCGCCTGGACCTGGGGCCGTGGGAGCAGGTATTCTACGCCGAGTTCGACGGCCAGCGACGCAAGCGCGTCATCGTCAAGATAATCGGCGAATAGGAGGAGACGATGATCTATCTCGAAGAGACCCTGACGCTCGAGCCGCCGAGTCCGGAGACGCTCGACACGTTCGTCGCGTTCGCGCAGGAAAAGCTGCCGCCCCTGGAACGCATGGGCTTCCGGCTGGCCGCCGCCTGGTACAACGATATCGAGTCGTTCTGCCAGGTGATGCAGGTGCTGGAGTTCGACAGCATGGTCGCGTTCGAGGAGTTCCGCGCCCGGAAGCAGCACTCAGAGCCCTGGCTGGAGTACCAGGCGCGCCTCGAGGAGCTGGCGCCGAGGCGTCGCACGCGGCTGCTGGAGCCGCTCGGGCCGATCCCACCAGAGAAGCTGCACGAGGCGTGGAAGGAGACGGCGGAGAAGCCGCTGGGGACTTACACGCTGGCGATAATGGAGGTGGCGCCGGGCCGAATGCCCTTCCTCACGGCGGCGATGGAGGCCGTGGCGGCCAATCTGCCGATGGTCGCGACCTGGCGGACGGTCGTCGGCAACCAGAATGAGGTGACGGACGTCTGGAAGGGACCGATGCGCCTCTCCGGCTATCAGCCGTCGGACGAGAGGACGAACCGGTTCTTCCGCGCAGTGCGTGAGAACGCGCCGGTGGAGCGGATGGTGCCGGTGTTCCCGTTGCCCTACTCGCCGCTGCGCTAGTAGGGGCACATGGCGCGCGCTTACGGTTCGGCCGCCGCGGTTCGACAGACATTCTCCAGCCGGTCGATCTTCTCGATCTCGATCGCTATCCGGTCGCCGTCCTTCAGGAACAGCGGCGGCTTGCGGAATACACCGACGCCGTGAGGCGTGCCCGTCAGGATAACGTCGCCGGGCAGGAGCGTGAAGGCGCGGCTGGCAAAGGCGATGAGCTCGCGCACGCCGAATACCATCTCGCTCGTGCGCGAGTCCTGCATCACGTTTCCGTTGAGGACGGCGCGGATCGCCAGGGCCTGCGGTTCGGGGATCTCGTCGGGCGTGACGAGCACGGGACCCAGCGGACAGCACGTGTCGAGGCTCTTGCCGCGCACCCACTGGTGGTCGCCGAACTGGAGGTCGCGGGCGCTGACGTCGTTCCCGCACGTGTAGCCAGCGACGGCCGACAGGGCGTCTTCCTCACTCACGTTGCGCGCCGTCCGCCCGATCACGACCGCCAGCTCCGCCTCGTAGTCCACCTGCTGCGTCAGCGCCGGGTCCCAGGTGATGGCGTCGCCGGGGCCGATGACGGACGTGGGGAACTTCGCGAAGATGATCGGCCGCTCCGGGATCGGCGCGCCCTGCTCGCGGGCGTGGTCGCGATAGTTGAGGCCGATGGCGACGATCTTCGAAGGGTTCGGCACCGGCGCCATCAGCTTCAGACCGTCGAGGGAATAGAGCAGCCCCCGTGTGACGAGGTCGTCCGCGCGCCCGGCCGCGACCTCGCGCTCGACGGTCGCGAGCAGCAGGCGTGCGCCCTCGATGGCGGGCGCGCCGCCGCGCAGAAACATGAGCATGTCGCCGCACTGCGAGAGTTGCGGCACGCCCTTCTCGACTGCCGCCGTCGCCATGTCGACGGCGTAGCCGCCGGCCACGATACCCGCGTGCCCGGTCCCGTTCTGCTTGAATGTAAGAAGCCGCATTCGAAGGTCTCCTCAGTGGTGTTGATTGGTTACACCCTAGCTAGGGCGACGGCGCCCGTCAACGCCCTTCACGATCTCTTCACGATTCGGTCACATATTTCCATTGACTTTGGCAGCATTCGGTGCCTATCATGCATTAAAGGATGGAAATAGGCTAAAGTAACCTAGGAGGTTAGAAATGGCCACAAGAGCTCATCCAATGGGACAGGGAGAATTGACCGGCTGGCCGGCATTGGTCAGGCGGACGCATCTTGATAGGGTCTGGCTCGATGCGTTGCCCGAGAGCCTCGCGCAGTCGGTGATGGGTCCGTTTACGCTCCTGCTTCGGCTGACAATGGGCTGGATATTCCTCTGGTCGGGCATCGACAAGCTGGTGACGGATTTCAGCGCTTCGGGGTTCCTGGTCAACGGTACGCAGGGCCCGCTCGGCGACTGGTTCCAGAGCCTGGGCACGAATCAGGCAGCGCTGGACGTGATCAATCCACTGGTCATATGGGGGCAGGTACTGATCGGCGTGACGCTGGTGCTGGGTCTCTTCACAAGGGCCGGCCTATTCTGGGCGGC
>JALHUB010000253.1 GCA_022865685.1 Dehalococcoidia bacterium
CCTCAGCGTCGGCAAGCGCGTCCAGCTCGTCGCCGAGATCAAGAAGGCGGTGCCGGGCAGAGGGCGCATCATCAACGACATCGAACGGCAGGGCCTCCCCCGCGCCTACACCCATAGCGGCGTCACGGCCGTCGCCGTTGTCACGGAGACGAAGCACTACATGGGGGCCGTTGAGCACCTGCTGCAGACGCGCAACATCCTCGACGGCTACTATCCGGGCGGCCGTCCCGCCATCCTGCGTCGCGACTTCCTGTTCGACCCCTACCACATGTGGGAGTCGCGTGCCTTCGGGGCCGACGCGGTCGCGTTGCTACCGGCGATCCTCTCCGACGACCAGCTCCGCGCGCTCATGGCCTTGGCAGCCGAGCTGGATATGGAGTGCCTGCTGGAAGCGCGCAACGAGGAGGATCTGAAACGGGCGCTCGACGCCGGCGCGCAAATGATCGGCATCGAGAACCTGGACTACGAGACGCAGACCTCCGACCTTTCGACGACGGAGCGCCTGCGACCGCTCATCCCGGTGGGGGTCGTCGTCATCAGCGAGCACGGCATCGCTGAGCGCGCCGACGTGGAACGGCTGGCGGCCTGCGGCGTCGACGCTGTGCTTGCCGGCGAGGAGCTGATTCTCGCCGCCGACGTGACGCGTAAGGCGCGCGAGTTGTTGGTCTAAGGGCCGCCGGCCACCAGCGGCAAGGCTCTCTGGCCCCGTTGCCAATTCCACGCCGAGACTGGAAAGTCTCGGCTACAGTGTTTTTGAAAGCCCCGCGGTGTTCCTCGTGAATCGCCCGATTGCCTCCGGGACTGTGCGTCGCCGATAATGAGATGTCGCCCCTGAGGGGGCCGCTTCACGAGAAGGGCTTCTCTTAATGTCGTCTGAGTACGATCAGCCCGAGCAGCCGGAAAGGCCGGAGCAACAGCCAGACGGGCAGCGACACGACTGGCGCGAAGGCATCGCCTGGGGCCCGCGCGAGGTCGTCCAGGGCATAGCGCTGGCGGCCGCGGCGGTCATCTTCATACCCGTCGCCGCGCTGGTCGTGGCCGCAGCCGCCGGCATCGACGTTACCGACAGCAAGCGCGCGACGGAGGTTAGCCTCGCCGCCAGCCTTCCCTTCGAGGCGGCGCTGTTCGCAATTGTCGTAGCGCTGACTGTTTTCAAGTACCATTCACGGTGGAGCGACCTCGGCTTCCGGCCGCTTGCGCTGAGCCGCGCCTGGGTACCGGCGGTCGTCGTGATCGGCGCCTTTGTGGCCGTCGAGGCCTACGCGATTGTGGCCGACGCCATCGGCGGCAACAAGTTCCTGCCGAAGAGCACGCTGGGAGAGGACGTATTCGACGAGAAGGCGTTCGTGGTGCTGGCGGGCATTCTGGCGCTGGCGATGGCGCCGCTGGTGGAGGAGACGTTCTTCCGCGGCTTCGTGTTCGGCGGGCTATCGAAGCGATTCTCGTTCCTCGGGGCGGCGCTGATCAGCGGTTTCCTGTTTTCGCTCGCCCACGGCCAGCCGACGACGCTGATACCGTTTACCGTCGTCGGCATGCTGTTCGCGGCCGGATACGCCTACACCGGCTCGCTGTGGACCACCATCGCCGCCCATTTCACTTTCAACCTCATCAGCTTCACTGTCACGTTCGCAACCCGGTAACGGGCCCAGGCACAACAAGGGGGCTTTGCGCGGCGCCGGAGTTATGGTAGGATGGCACCACGCAGCGGCGACGTGCGGTGCTGTTGCAGTGCCGTCCGCTCCGTCCGCCGGCCCGCAGTCGTGAAGGCGGCGCGCCGGCCGATACTAAGGCAACAGAGCGCAAGATTCATGCCGAGGTGCCAACCGGCCATGGGAGGAACAAGGTCACAGGCTGCGACGATACGTGTCGGGGCGGAAAGCCACGCCCGCCGTCGTAGCCGCCCGTATGCCTTCCTGGCCGGCGTGTTTGACCCGCTTCACGCAGGGCCCCCTTAACGGGAACGGCCGGCGTGTTCGAGAGCTGGTAGCCGCGTGCTCTGCAGAGGTATCCGAGGCGCTATCACTGTAGATAGCAATACTTCACACGACATCCTGGCAGCCAGCCGCGAGCTCCTCGAGGAAATGGTCGCCGCGAACGGCGTCCGAGCCGAGGACGTGGCGGCGGCGCTCTTTACTACCACCACCGAGCTCGACGCCGATTTCCCAGCAAGGGCCGCCCGCGAGATGGGCTGGAGCGATGCGCCGCTGATATGCGGCAACGAGATCGCAGTTCCCGGGAGCCTCGACCGCTGTCTGCGCATCCTCCTCCTCATCAACACGGAGAAGCGCTCCGATGAGATGGTCCACGTCTATCTCAAAGGGGCCCGCCTTCTCCGACCCGACAGAGAATACCATCCGCGAGGATGACGCTGGGAGCAGTTGAGCGATGATGGTGGTAATGAAAAAAGAGCATAGCCAACAAGAGCTACAGGCGGTGCTCGACCACCTGCAGGAGGCGGGTCTCGCAGCCCACACAAGCACAGGAGTCGAGCGGACCGTTATCGGCGTCATAGGGCACATCTACCCTGAGCTATCGGATGAGCTGCGTGCGCTACCCGGCGTGGACGAGACGGTGCCCATCTCCAAGCCGTACAAGCTGGCGAGTCGCGAGCTCAGGCCGCATGACACCGTCGTAAAGGTCGGCGGCGTCGAAATAGGCGGCGGGTCGACCGTCGTCATTGCCGGGCAGTGCTCGGTGGACACGCCGGACCAGATGATGGCGACGGCGCAGGCGGTGAAAGAGGGCGGCGGCCACCTGCTGCGTGGCGGCGCTTTCAAGCCGCGAAGCAGCCCGCACGCCTTCCGCGGCCTCGTCGACGAGGGGCTGCGCATCCTCGCTGAGGCGGGCGCCGCCTACGGCCTGCCGACGGTGAGCGAAGTGATGGACCCGCGCGACGTCGAGGTCGTCGCCGAGCACGTCGACCTCTTGCAGATCGGGACGCGCAACGCCCAGAACTACTTCCTGCTCGACGAGGTTGGCAACTGCAAGAAGCCGGTGCTGCTGAAGCGGGGCATGGCCTGCTCGGTGGAGGAGTGGCTTCTCTGCGCGGAGTACGTGCTGGCCCGCGGCAATCCGAATGTGATCCTCTGCGAGCGCGGCATACGTACGTTCGAGACCGGCACCCGCTTCACGCTGGATGTGAGCGCGATACCGCTGGCGAAGCGACTGAGCCACCTGCCGGTCATCGCCGACCCGAGCCACGGCACGGGGCACTGGTATCTTGTCGAGCCGCTGTCGATGGCGTGCGTTGCGGCTGGCGCGGACGGCTTGATGGTGGAGATCCACCCTAACCCGGACCGCGCCCTATCCGACGGCGCCCAGAGCTTGAACTTTGCCAACTTCCACCGTCTGATGGAGCGCGTCAGGGTTGTGAGCGAGGCGGTGCAGCGTCCCCTCGCTCG
>JALHUB010000254.1 GCA_022865685.1 Dehalococcoidia bacterium
CATCCTCTCCAACTCGGAATCGCGCAGCCTGTCCGGCGCCAAAGTCTACTCCAGCGGCGCCAACTTCTACTCGAATAACGACGGCCGGAACGAGCTCGTACTCTTTCCGAATCAGGGGACCAAGACCGTCCTCCACGAGCTCGGCCACGCCTACCAGTTGCGGTTGACACCGCCCGGGCGCTACGCCTGGGTGTTCTTCCAGGAAGAGATGCGCGACTTCATGCGCGCCACCGGCTGGCGCCTCCTGAGCAGCGACGCGGAAGTCGCCGCGGCCGTCGACCAGACCCAGCTCAGCTTCGCCTACGACGGCCCGCAGGTCTGGCAGTTCCTGTCGAACAACGACCCGCTGGAGGACTACGCGAACTCCTTCGCCCTCTTCTTCTACGACCCTCAGCAGCTCCAGCAGCTCTCGCCGGCGCGTTATCAATGGATGCTGGCGAACGTCGCCACGGATGCGCGTTAGCCGCCTAGCCGGGTAACGTCTTCTCCAGCAGTCCCGCGTCCGCTCCCGGCCCGACCAGCGACATCGCTACGTTGTCCCGCGTGAAGAGGCGTCGGGCCACCCGCTGGACGTCGTCGGCCGTCACCGCCGCCAGATTCGACACCACCTCATCGATGCCTTCGATCTCGCCCATCGTGATCAGGTTCTCGCCCGTCCACTGCGTTAGCGCCATCGTTGACTCCAGGCTGAGGCGGAAGTTGCCGATTGTGAAGTCGCGGGCGCGGGTCAGCTCATCCTCCGGCACGGTCTCGTCGACGAGCTTGAAGACCTCCTCCAGTATGACCTTGCCCGCCTCCTCCGCCTTCTCGGGGCTGACGCCGGCGCTCACGGCCAGCACGCCCGTATCGTGGTGGCGGCTGACCGACGACCCGACGGAGTAGGCCAGCCCGCGTCGCTCCCGCACCTCCTTGAACAGGCGCGAGCTCATGCCGCGACCGAGCAGGCTGTTGAGGATCGTCAGGGCGTAACGGTCGGGGTCCTTGCGGGCGATTGCGCGCATTCCGAAGAAGAGGTTCGACTGATCGGTGTCGCGGGCCTCAACCTGCACGCGTTCCGCCGGCAGCCCGGGCGTCGCCGCGACAAAGGACGGAATCGGGCGCCTCTCCGCGTCGATCATCCTCTGTTCGATTAGCGCCGTCACCTGCTGCGGCGTCGTGTTGCCGGCCACGGCGACGACCGTGTTCTCCGGCACGTACCATGCCGCCATGTGGGCGACGAAATCGTCGCGCTGAATCGCCTGGACGGTCTCCTCCGTGCCGGCGATCGGCCACCCGACCGGCTGATCGCCGTAGCAGGCGCGCGACAGCAGCTCGCTGGCCCAGGCCGACGGCTGGTCGTGGGCGCGGCGGATCTCCTGCTGCACCACCGTGCGCTCGCGGTCGATCTCGACGCCGTCGAGGAGTGGGTTGCGCACCATGTCGGCGAGCACGTCGACAGCCAGGTCGAGGCGGTCGAACGGCAGGTGCGCCCAGTAGCCGGTGAACTCCTTGTTCGTGAAGGCGTTGAGGCCGCCGCCGGCGCCTTCGATTGCCTGCGAGATGTCGAGGGCCGTGGGCCGCTTCTTGGAGCCCTTGAAGAGCATGTGCTCCAGGTAGTGGCAGATGCCGTTGGTGCGCCGCTCCTCCATCCGCGAGCCGACGCCGACGAAGATGCAGACGTTGACTGACTGCGCCGTCGGCATCGGCGTCGTGACTATGCGCAGTCCGTTGTCCAGCGTGTCGATCTGCCAGGTTGTAGTCATGTGTCCCTCCAGCGACGAGAGTTGGGCCTAACCTCATCATAATGCAGAGAGGCAGGCGGAGTCATGTCGAGCGATGCAAGCAGGAAGCGGCGTGGTGGGCGGCATGAATCGATGAAACTTCGTGCGACGTTGGCCGGCGCTGCCCGGGGCCGTTCGGAATCGCCGAACGGCCCCCTCGCGAACGGTCCCATCTTCCCACCCACCCTCTTCCCGCGCCATCCATCCCGCCGAAAGCGGCGTCCTCTCGCGAAACCCACATCGAATCCGCCACGTTGACAACCGACTGGATTGCCCGATATACTGAGCCGCACATAACACATAAAGGCTACGAAGGGGAGTAGTAGGGCTCTTCGCCTGTGCCTCAGAGAGCCGGCGCAACGGTGAGAGCCGGCGACACAGCAGACCCGAACTCGCCCCGGAGCCGCCGGGCCCAGAGTCCGCCTCAGGCGGAAAGGTAGGTCCGGACGGAAAGCGACCGTTACAGCGCTGAAGCAGGTCCGCCAGAGGCGGATGAAAAGGGTGGTACACTCCCGTCCCATGGGATCCCTTTGGGGCGGGTCTTTTGTTAGAGCCGTAAACAGTCGAGAATTGACACATGGCTCACTCTGCTAGACATCCTCTCCAAGGAGCGTCAGCGGTCTCGGTGATGGCGATGGCCGGCCGGGTCGGTTCCTTCGTCGTCCGGGACCGTGTCGTAGCTTTGCTCCCCTTACGTCGCCTCCCGCTGGGCGGTGGCTCGCTTGCCCGCGGGACGCTGGTTCCCAACGAGCCGGCGCTGCCCATTCGGTATTAACGCAGTGCCCGCCCGCTCAGGCGGGCCCCAACACCGTTCTCCAAGTTCTGCGATTAGCGTCACATTGGACGCATTGCCATTGAGGGGGTTTCGACTATGCAAATGACAGGTGCCCAGATAATCATGGAGTGCCTGGTCCGCGAAGGCGTCGACCTGGTCTTCGGCTTACCCGGCGGTTCCACGCTGCCCTTCTACGACACCTTCCAGCACTACCCGCAGGTCAGGCACATCCTCGTCAAGCACGAGCAGTCCGCAGCCCACGCCGCCGACGCCTACGCCCGCGTCACCGGCAAAGTCGGCGTCTGCTGCGCCACCTCCGGACCGGGCGCCACGAACCTGGTGACCGGCATCGCCAACGCCTGGATGGACTCCGTGCCGATCGTGGCGATTACCGGCCAGGTCGTGACCTGGCTCATCGGCCGCGACGGCTTCCAAGAGGCCGACATCACCGGCATCAGCCTGCCGATAACCAAGGCCAACTGGCTCGTCCTGCGCGCCGAGGACATGGCCCAGACGATGCGCGAGGCCTTCCACATCGCGCGGACGGGGCGCCCCGGACCGGTCCTCATCGACGTGCCGCGCGACGTCTTCATCCAGGAGGCCGAGTTCGAGTACCCGGAGACCGTCGACCTGCCGGGCTTCAAGCCGACGCTCGAAGGCCATCCGGCCCAGATCAAGAAAGCCGCGCAGCTCATCGCCGAGTCGGAGCGACCCCTCATTCTCGCGGGGCACGGCGTCCGCATCTCCGGCGCCTACGACGAGCTGCGGGAGCTTGCAGAGAAGGCCCAGATACCGGTCATCACGACGCTCCTGGGCATCAGCAGCTTCCCGGGCTCGCATCCACTCTGCATGGGAATGCCCGGAATGCACGGCATGTACTGGAACAACATCGCCATCAACGAGGCCGACCTGCTGATCGCCCTCGGCATGCGCTTCGACGACCGCGTCACCGGCGCCCTCAAGGAGTTCGCGCCGCACGCCCGCGTCATCCACATCGACATCGACCCGGCGGAGATCGGCAAGAACGTCAAGCCGACGGTGCCCATCGTCGGTGACGTCAAGCGCGTTCTAGGCGCGCTGAACCCGAAGGTCAAGTCGAAGTCGCACGATCCCTGGCTTGCCCACCTGCGCCAACTGCGCGAGGAGCACCCTTCGATCGACATCCCGGAGGGCGACGACCTCCTGCCGCAGTACGTCATCAAGAAGATCTACGAGCTCAGCGGCGGCAAGGGCTACGTCGTCACCGACGTCGGTCAGCACCAGATGTGGTCCGCCCAGTACTACTGGAACGACACGCCGAACAGCTTCATCACCTCCGGCGGCCTCGGCCCGATGGGCTTCGCCGTGCCGGGCGCGATGGGCGTCCAGTTCGCCCATCCGAAAGAGCTTGTCTGGGCCATCTGCGGCGACGGCGGCTTCCAGATGACGATGCAGGAGCTGGCCGTCGTCGTCGAGCACGAGCTACCCGTCAAGTTCGCGATCATGAACAACTCCTTCCTGGGCATGGTCCGCCAGTGGCAGCAGATGTTCTACGGCAACCGCATCTTCGCCACGCGCGAGTTCAGCCCTGATTTCGTCAAGCTCGCCGAAGCCTTCGGCATGGTAGGCCTGCGCGTGACCGACAAGGCGCAGGTCGAAGGCACGATACTGCGGGCCCTCGCGCACCCCGGCCCCGTCCTGATCGA
>JALHUB010000255.1 GCA_022865685.1 Dehalococcoidia bacterium
CTCGACGGCGGCGACCTCTTCGGTCGCGGCCTCCGGCGCCTCCGCCTCTGCGGCCTCCTCTTCCACCGCCTCGGCCTTCTCCTCCGCGGCGGGCTCCTCCGACGGTGCCTGTTCCTCCTCCGAGGCCGCTATCTCCTCCGCGGCGGCTGTCTCCAGCTCCGCCGCTTCCTCTACAATCGGTTCCTCCTCGACGGCGGCGACCTCTTCGGTCGCGGCCTCCGGCGCCTCCGCCTCTGCGGCCTCCTCGCCCTCAGCCTTCGCGCCCTTTTGCGGCACGCCGCCGGGCAGGCCCACCACCCGACCGTCCTTGTCGAAGACGAAGCCCAAGTCCTCCGCTTCGTCGTGGGCCTGGCGCAGGCTGAGCCCCAACCGCTGGCGGTCACGCTCGATCCGGACGATCTTCAGCGGCGCCACGTCCCCCTCTTTCACGACCTCGCGCGGGTGAGCGATGCGCCGGTTCACGAGCTCCGACACGTGGATCAACCCCTCGACAGGGCCCTCGATGCGGGCGAAAGCGCCGAAGGTGACCAGCTTCGTTATCGTGCCCGTTACGATCTGTCCGACAGTGTACTTATCGACAATCTCCTCCCATCTTTCAGGCTGCGCCCTCCGGATGCTCAGAGCTATCTTCTTCGCCTCCTGGTCTACCTTCATCACGTAAACGTCGACCTCCTGGCCGACGTGATACTGCTCCTCCGGCGTCTTGTCGCGCTCCCACGACAGCTCGGAGAGGTGCGCCAGGCCGTCGGCGCCGCCCATGTCCACGAATACGCCGAAGCTGCGGATGCTGCTTATGCGGCCCTTGCGGATCTCGCCCTCCTGCAGCTCCTCCAGCAGACGGTCCTTCTGGATGGCGCGCCAGTCCTGCAACGCCGCCCGCTCCGACAGGATGACGCGGTTGCGCGCCCGGTTAATCTCTATGACCTTCACCAGCAGCGTCCTGCCGACTACCGCCTCAGGCGGAGCCTCGCTCTCCTTCTCCTCGCCTTCCGCCGGCGACTGCGCGCTCACGGACTGCGAGAAGGGGATGAACCCGTGCACCCCTTCGACGTTGACCAGCAGGCCGCCCTTGTTGTAGCCGCTGATCTGGACCTCGAAGCTCTCGCCCTCCTCAAAGCGCTGCTGCAGTATGCGCCAGCCCTTCTCGCCGCGCGCCCGATCCAGCGAGAGGAGCACCTGCCCCTCCGGCGTTTCCGGCTGCATGACGTAGACGAGGACGCGCTCACCGGAGCCGGGCCACGTTTCCACGTTTGGCCCTAAGGAATGCATTTCGCTGGGGGGGACGATTCCCTCTGACTTCGTCCCGACGTCCACAACCATTCCATCGCGGTCGGAGCCCACTACCACTCCCTCAAGAATATCGCCGCGCCGAAGACTCTTGTACTCCTTGGACTCCGCTTCCAACAGGGTCGCCATGTCCTGGTAACCCTCGCTTGTGTTGCCTTCCGAATCAGGCGACGGATCGTTAGTCAAGACGCTAGGGCCTCCTCACAGTATCCCGACGAAGCCGCGCGAAGACCCTTCAAGCGTCAGGACAGGATCGTCGCGCGAGTTCGCCTAGTTTGCGTAATTGTAGCACAGGGGGATCATTAGCGGAAGGAAGAGAATGAACGCCCACTCTCGCGGCTCGTCCTGAGGGGCGAAGGCACCTGCCGAGACTTGTCTCAGGCGACCGTAGGGTATGCAGGCTGAGCCGCGGAGTGATTTCGGGGGACCCGATGCGATTCTCAGCGTTGAATCCCTCAGCCTCAGCACAGCAATGTCCAGATGAAGGCTGCGGGATTCATACTGCAGAACTGCACTCCCACCACGTTGACGCCGGCGTCACTCCTGCGGGCGGCGCACCGGCCACGCCTGCGGCTCCCAGAGGCCGCACGCCTCCAGGTGGCACCTATCGTTGAGGTGGACGACGACGGCGCGCCCGTCGCGGACGTCGAGGGTGCTGATCGCGGCCAGGTCGTGGCGCAGGCGGCGGAAGTCGCAAATCGACATGTTGAGCGCGTCGCAGAGCAGGGCATGGATCGTGAAATTATGCGTCACCGCCACCACCGTCTCGCGTCCGTGACGCCCCGCGATCCGCCGCACCGCTTCGCGGGCGCGGTCCTGCACCTCCTGGAGGCTCTCGCGGCCGCCGGGCATGCGCAGCGTCCCCGCCTCTTCGCCCAGCCAGCGCGACAGGAACTCCGGGTAGCGCCCGCGCATCTCCTCGAACGTCAGCCCGTCAAGGTCGCCCACGTCCATCTCCGTCAGCCCATCGTCGACGACGACCTCCAGGCCGTGCCGCGACGCAATCGCCTGCGCCGTGTCTAGGGCGCGACGCAGCGGGCTCGAATATATGGCGTCGATCTTCGCGCCGGCCAGCGCTTCGGCCAGCGCCTCCGCCTGGTGACGGCCCTTCTCCGTGAGCGGCACGTCCTGCAGGCCAAGGCCCAGGCCGTCGCGGTTGCTTGCCGTCTCCCCGTGTCTGGCGAGTATCAAACGCATCGCACGCCTACGCAAACCTCCCGTGACGGCGCCACGCCTCGTGCGCTGGCGAGCTCTCCGCCAGCACCAGCTTCCGACGATGAATGCTCGTCGGCTCCGGCAGTGCCATCGCCGCTATCACCTGCTCCGGCCGCCCGCTGCCGCCGCTGTCGGCGCGCACGCGCATGCCGACCACCGGCGAGCCGTTCTTCGAGCCGTCGAGCCACAAGTGCTGCGCCAGTGCCCGAATATCGTAGCGACGCGTCTCGCCGTCGCGCACCTGCTCCCAGGGGACGCTCTCTGCCGCCAGGAACCGCTCGATAGCCTCCCGGGCATCCTCTTCCGTCAGCGTCGTCGGCAGCAACACCTCGTACTCAGCCGCCCGCAGCTCCGACTGCAACGACGGCGCCCTCAGCCCCACCTCCTCCACCTCCAGCGCCTCCACACCGGCCGGCAACTGCCTGCCCACCCCGCGCATGAAGTCGAGAGGCGTCAGGCGGCTGCCCAGGAACACGTCGAGCAGCTCGCCGTCGCTCGTCACGCCCACCGCCAGCGGTGCCGCCAGCGAGATCTGCGCATGGGGTGTGAACCCCTCCGAATAGGCGACGTCGATGCCCGCCCGTCTCAGGGCGCGTTCCCAGAGGCGCATCAGGTCGAGGTGGGTGATGTACTTCACCTCCTCGCCACGCGAGAACCGGACACGCAGACGTTGCACTTTCATGACTGCTTCTTCGTAACGAGCACCCGCTCGATCTTCGTCCCGCGCACCTCCGCGACGACCATCCGAAAGCCGTCGGCCTCCACCGCCTCGCCTTCCCTGGGAATGTGCCCCAGCCGGTCCAGCACGTAGCCCGCCACCGTCTCGTAGCGGCCCTCCGGGATGCGCAGGCCGAGCTCCTCGTTCGCGTCCCAGATGCTCATGCCGGCGTCGACCGAGGACGTGCGCTCGTCGATGGGCTCGAACTCCTTCGCGACGCCCGCCTCCTCCTCCGCAACCGGCCCTACCATCTCCTCCAGCAGCAGCTCGATGGTAACGATTCCCGCCGTGCCGCCGTACTCGTCGACCACTATCGCCATGTGCTGGTTCTGTGCCTGCATCTCGCGAAAAAGCGCCCCAACCGGCTTCGTCTCCGGCACGAAGTACGTCGGGCGCATGCAGCTAGTGATGGGGCTGTCGCGGTTGAGCTCGCCCCGCGCGACGCCGCGCAGCACATCCTTTATGCTCACCACACCGGCGACGTTGTCCACGCTCTCCCGATACGCCGGGAAGCGGGAGTGCCCCGTCTCCTCGAAGACGCGATAGAAATCGCCGATAGTCGCGTCCGTCTCCAGCCAGACGACCTCCGTCCGCGGCACCATCACCTCCTGCACCTGGCGGTCGCGGAACTGGAAGACGTTCTCCAGCAGCTCGCCCGTCTGCTCGCCGAGCACGCGCTCCACCGTGCCGATGTCGATCAACATGCGCAGCTCCGCCTCCGTCACCGTCGGCGCCGGCCGCGGCGTCGCGCCGAAGATCAGGCGCCGGAAAGCCTGCGGGATTGCGGCCATTACCGTCATCACGGGGCTGACCAGCCGGAGCAGCCCTTCGACGGGCCGCGCGACAAAGAGGGCGTAGCCTTCGCTCGACTGCGCCGCCAGCACCTTCGGCGTCACCTCGCCGAAGAGGGCGAGCAAAACGGTGGTGATCAGCGTTCCGAACACCAGGCCGATGTTCCCCATCAGCTCGACGGAGATGACGCTCGCCATCGCCGCCGCGATCACCACGAACAGGTTCTGCAAGAGGACGATCGCCGCGAAGAAGCGGTCGCGGTCTGACCGCAGCCGCTCGATAGCCCGCGCGCGCCCATCTCCCATCTCCGCCAGGTGGTGGATTCGGATGCGGTCGGCAGCGACTATCGCTATCTCGATGCTGTTGACGAGCGCGTATAGGAGGACGCTGACGGCCAGGATGACGGTGACCAGGGGAGTGCTGAGGCCGCTAGCAGCCAGCCCATCCTGCGCAGCAAGAGGTGGAACCATATAAATCAACTCGGTGCGTCCCGCTCAACAGGGGGACCGTCACCGGGCAGCGAGATCATATCAACTGCCGCTTCGCCTGTCAAAGAGCTCCCGCAAACCGACAGGCCGGCGGGGAACGCTCACACGGGTCGCGCTATACTTGCCGCGACCCTATAATGCGCCACAGGATACCGCCCGATGGATCGCCGGCCGCCCGCCGGAAGCCACGCCGGCGCCGCACCGCCATCATCGACTCTCTACGCCCGACGACCGGGACGTCTAACGTGAAAAACTGGTGGCCCATCATTGCTCTGGGGCTTCTCTCCGCTCCAACTATCTTCCTGAGGATCGTGGGAGTAGAGCTGCCGCCCGCGTTTGAGGTGGCCCTATTCGGTTCCGCCATCCTGGCGGCCGCATTCCTCCTGACGTGGGCCTCGGAGGTTGCCGAGACCGAGATGTCGCAGACGCTGGCCCTAGCCTTCCTCGCCATCATCGCCGTCCTGCCCGAATACGCCGTCGACATCTATTTCGCGTGGACGGCTCACACAAACCCCGAAAACGCCCATTTCGCCATCGCAAACATGACCGGCGGCAACCGCCTGCTCGTCGGGTTCGCCTGGCCCATGATCTTCCTCATCTTCTGGCTCAAGACGCGCAAGAGGGTGCTGTCTGTAGACCCGACACAGAACGGCTTGAGCGTCATAATCTTGGGCGTCGCCACCTTGTACAGCTTTTCCATACCGTTGCGAGGCAGTCTATCGCTCATCGATACCGGCGTCGCACTGGTCATCTTCGGATCGTACCTCTGGCTGATGTCCCGCATGCCTGCGCGCGAGGTCGACGTGTTCGTGGGGCCGGCCGCGGCGATCAAGGCGATGCCCGCCGTGCCCCGCCGGCTCGTCGTCGCCGCAATCTTCATCTTCTCGGCGGGCGTCATATTCTCCGCCGCCGAGCCGTTTGCCAACGGCCTGGTTGCCCTGGGCGGGGACCTCGGCATAGATCAGTTCATTCTCGTGCAGTGGCTGGCGCCTCTCGCCTCTGAATCGCCGGAGTTCCTGCTCGCCGGGCTGCTGACTGCTCGTGGCCGGCCCGGCGCCGGCATGACCCTCCTCCTCTCCTCGAAAGTCAGCCAGTGGACCCTTCTGATCGGCAGCGTACCGGCCGCCTTCAGCATCTCGGGAGCGACCCTATCGCCGATGAACTTCGACACTCGCCAGGCCGAAGAGGTTTTCCTTACCGCTGCCCAATCGCTCTTCGCCGTGGCCATCTTCGTAAGCCTCAGCATATCCGCATGGGAGGCCGGACTCCTGGCTGTCCTGTTTGTCACCCAACTCTTCTTCTTCAATACGACCGTGCGAATCGGCTACGGCTTCGCCTATCTCCTGTTGGCGCTGCTGGTGTTTTTCCGCGATCGCCCGACGATGCCCGTTCTCTGGCGCACCGCAAGAGAGGCGATATCGCCTTCTCAGTCGGGCTCTCGCGACCCGCACAAGCCGCCCGGCTAGCCGCGCCGAGTCGCATTCGCTGTGTCCGCTGTCCCGTTCCGAGGCGATGCAGGGGCCGTGCAGTGATAGAAGTGGGGTCGAGGGCCGCGGAAGCGACCTAGGCGGCCTCGCTCTTGCGCGCCACCCGCGGCGAATCGTCGAATCTCGCCATCGACACCCGCGCCGATTCGACGAGGGCCTCCGGAGTCCGGCCGTCATCGCCGTACATCGCCATGCCGGTGTCCACGACAATGTCGACCGCGGACTCGCCGTCCCCCATGCTGTCGAGGGCGTTCCATTCCAGGGAGTCGCGCAGTCGCCCCGCCAGCACCGCGGCGCCGCTGGCGCTCAGACCGCACAGCAGTACGCCGAACTCATCGTTGCTTATCAGAGCGATGAGATCGCTGCTGCGAATCAGGCTCTGCACCCGCCCGGCAGCGGAGCGGAGGAAATCGCCGTTGCCGCGATTGAGCTGACGGCCGCCGCGCATCGCTCTCAGCTTCAAGAGCAGTAGCGCAAACGACCCTCCGTGCCGCTCTGATCGCGCGCATTCCAGCGACAAACGGTCGTAGAGGTGGCTTCGCGTGTGCGCGCCGGTCGTCTCGTCGTACAGCGACGACCACGCCACCAGCGTCTCTCGCTTGCGCCGCGCCGTTGTTCGGAGCATCCCGGAGAGAGTGCCCAGAAGCACGCAAGACGTGGCGAAGATCACCGTGACCGCGAACTGCGGCGTGTAGTCCTCCACAGACAGGCCGATGCCGAACAGCGGGATCGACCACAGCAAGAAGTAGATGAAACAGCCCCAGAACGCGACCCAGGCCAGCCGGCTGAGGTAGAGAGTCCGGAAGTAGCTCCTGTAGAGTGAGCTTGTGGCCTGTCTTGCGCGGTTCGTCTTCTCTGCCCTCCTGATGAGTCGCATCGGGCCGGCTCCATGGAAGCTAGCGTTGTCGGCCCGCGGCATTCCCTTAATATTCTTCGGCTGATTCGCCGAATTGGTAAATCCATCAGGTGATAGATGCTCTGTGGTAGGCGTCAGGCCGCGGGCAAGAGCCTGCGCGGGTCGATCTCCAGCGCCGCCAGCACGGCGCCCGTGCGGTCGGAGACCCGGAGCTTCCTGAAGATGTGCCTGAGATGAGTCTTCGTCGTGCCGGGGGTTATCCCCAGCGTCGATGCGATCTCCTTGTTCCCCATGCCCTGCGCCATTAGCCGGAGCACCTCTCGTTCCCGTCGCGAGAGCCTCCCCAGGGGTGAGTTCTTATCCGGCGAGTTCATTGCCCAGCCGGAGGACGCGCTGATCCTCGACAGATACGCGAACAGGTCCCCCAGAATCGACGGTTCCACTATGCAGCCGCCGGACCTGAGCGTTCGGACCGCTTCGGCCAGCACCGTGGCATCGACATTGCCCCCGAGATAGCCGCGCACTCCAACCCTGACGCACGTCAGGAAGGCGTCCAGCTCCGGCCGGTCGCTCACGACGATAACGGGCAACGAGGGCCGGCTACGCGATATCTGACGGACCGCTTCCAGCCGCTGCTGCTCCGCGAAACCGTAGCCAATGAGGGCCACGTCCGGCGACCGCGCGACCGACTCGAAGACCGCGTCGTCGACCGTCCGGCAGGAAGCGACGACTTCCAGGTCCAGCTGGGCCGCCAGGAGCCCGCGAAGGCCCTGTCGCGTCAGGTCTACCGGGTCGGCGATGAGGATGCGAATCTGCCGCGAAGCCATCTCGCCCTCAGGGGCATGGTTTTGGGCGTCTTCGCCCTCCGGCGGGCCGGGGCGTTCGCCATGTGGCCTGCGCTGTGTCATAGCGAATTATCGTTCGCCGGGACCGCCTTCGCTATAGGGGTAGCGACGTATCCGTGGCGGAGCTTCGACGTGGCGACGGGGGTCACGCGGCGGGCAGCAGTCGCGAGGGGTCGATCTCCAGCGCCGTGAGCACCGCGCCCGTGCGGTCGGAGACTTGCAGTTTGCGGAAGATGTGCCTCAGGTGCGTCTTCGCAGTGCCCACGCTTATCCCCAGCAGCGCCCCAATCTCCTTGTTCGCGCGGCCCTGGGCCATCAGGCGCATCACCTCCCTCTCGCGCGGCGTCAGCTTGCCGAGGGGTCAGCTTTTGTCTGCGAGGTGGGCCGCCCTTCGCGACGCCTCCACGGCCTGCGACAGGTAGGCGAAAAGGTCTGTGACGATGCTGGGTTCCATCGCACAGCCGCCGGATCTCAGTTTCCGGACGGCTTCGATAAGTCCCGACGCGTCCACATTGCCTCCTAAGTAACCGCGAGCTCCAGCTCTAACACACGACAGGAATGCATCGAGCTCGGGGTGGTCGGTCAGGACAAGCACGGGGATCCAGGGCCGGTTCTTCACTAGCTGGCGAACAGCCTCCAGACGCTGAGGCTCCGAAAAGCCATAGCCCAAAAGGACCACGTCCGGCGACTGCGCGATGGACTCTGAGACAACTTCGTCGACCGTCTTGCAGGAGGCAACAACCTCGAGGTCTTCATGTGTCGAGAGGAGTCCGCGGAGACCTTGTCTGGCCAAGTCTGCCGGGTCAGCTATGAGAACGCGGGTCTTCTGCATCGGCGCTTACCTCCTGAGCGCGTGGCCCGGCACCTTAGCCGCCGCGCGGACGAATCTGGCCCTCGTCCGTTTCCCTGTGCCGAGACCAATCATCACACGCGTGGGAGAGCGCGGATATGGGGAAGGCAACCTAAAGGGAGAGGGCATTAGGCTAATTAGGGGAGGGAAGCCCATCTACTCCTGTAGGAGTGCAAGCCCGCCGTTGGCCCCTTAGGGGATCAATGCTCGCCGGCACCGCTCAAGCGCAGCGTCTGCAGTCCCCAGGGTCGCAGGGGGATGGTCCGACCGGTGGGCGCTTCGTCGACGAGGCCGAGCGAGCAGCGCCACAGCGAAAGAGGACCGCCGCTGGTCACGCTCGCTTCGACGCCGTTCGCGGAGGCGTTCCGGAGGCGCACGTATACCTTGCCCTGCCGCACGAACATCGACGACAGCAACGCCTCCTCCGGCTCGATGCTCAGGAAGCTGCCCTCCGGAGGCAGATTGCCGGCGTGCGGCGTAACGAACACGCCCAGGCAGGGAAGCTGATAGTCCAGCGCCGAACGCAACGCCTCCAGCCGCGAAGCGAACGGCAGCAGGGCGCACTCCCACACGCGGGTCCCTCTGAGGAGCGTGTCTTGCGGGCGGCCCTGCGGAGGTCGTGCCAGCATGCTGCGAAGCACGCCCCGCGAGGCGTTGAAGCGATATCCGCAATGGTCGCGATTCAGCAGCGCAATACCCTGTTCCCGTTCATCGTCCAGCCCGGCCAGGCCGAGCGCGACGGCCCGCTCGCCGGGCGCGTCACCGACGTAGAAGGGCGAATCGGCGAAGAAGCGTCCGCCTGAAGCCGATTGCAGGTCCAGTGATAGCGCTCGCGCATCCTCGTCGGGTGCGCTATCGCGACGCGCCTGCCCGAACGTCAGCCCCTTCCCGAAGTCGATCTCCGTTCGCAGGTCTATGCGCGGCAGCGTCCGATAGAACGTCATCCACTGCCGGAAGGACATGCCGACAAGACGCCCCTCGACCATATAGCGTTCAAGGACGGACCCGTGCCGGTCGGCTTCGAGCGCGGTGACGCCCTCCCGCGAGTCGTGTGGGCGACCATCTTTCCACATCGTCAGGTAGCCCGCTGCGTGGGCAAGCCTGTTTCCGGCCGCCTCCACGCTCATGCCGCCTCTCTCGCCGACCTCCGCTGAGTAGAACTCGTTGGCGAAGAAGCGCGAGCTCGGCGCCGCCGCCGCTGTCGCGGGCACGTCGTACGGCGCCGCGGGGCGAACCTCCAGCAGCCGGTAGCCCAGCGCCGGCACCTGCGCCACGAAGCCAAGCGTCACGTATCCGTCGCGACGCTCCACCACCTGCGACGGTACCTCGCGCCCGCCCTGCGCGATGCGATAGCCCTCGCCTCCCAGCGTTATCTCCATGTACTCGTTTCGCGGCCAGGATGACGGGTTGAACACCACAAGCCCGCGTCCCTCGATGCTGGAGCTGTCGACGTACGATGCCAGGAACTTCGCTGCCGCCTCCGCCAGTGCGCGACCCGCCACCAGAGCAGCGCCGGCGCCCCCGTCGCCCGTCTCCGCCGTCTGTGGGCGCAGCAGGTCGCTCCACGCCTGATCGAGCTCCCTCTCGTCGCTGCCCCTGCCCATGGCGTAGGCCAGCGCGTCCAGCCGTTCCGACAGCAGCAGCGTCTTCTCCGCCTCTGCCGCCTTGCGACCCGACAGGTCGTCGCCGCCTTCCGCAGCGTCGGTTTCGACGACCGACACCGCCTGCTGCGAGGGCGCCGCCGGCCCGACGACCTCGAAGTATTCCCGTGGCGTCGCGAAGCGCACGTCTTCCCTGGCCGCGACCGCTGCCCGGCTGGCGGCCGGCCCGTCCCAGGAGGCGACGTCGCTGATCCGGCAAAGGAGCGGCGGCGCCGCCGTGTCCACGCCGCGCAAGCCTTCCAGGCGCTCGTTGCTCCAGTTCAGGGGATCGGAATAAGCCGGCGCGGCCACTGCGAACGCCGTCGATATCTCGCTGCCGTCGGGCCCGCGCAGGCGGATCGCAGTCGGGCGCTCCCGCGGATACGCGTCGCCCTCGACCGCGATCAGGCGCTGGAAGCCGAACGCGGCGAGTATTTGCGGGAGTTGCGGGAAGAGCTGGTCGTCGCGCACCAGGCACGACGCCGTCTCGACGCCCAGAGTGTCGCGGACGACTTCCAGGCCGTGCGCGATTCGACGCAGGATCGATTCGCTGCCGGGCGCCGCCGACCGCTGGCGCGACCAGTCGCCGCCGGCGATCTCCAGCCGTCCGCCCGCCAGCGCCGCTCGAATCCGCCCGATCGCCTCCGGCGCCTTCGCGGCCAGCTCCGCCAGCGTCTCCTCGTCGAGGTCGAGGACCGCCCGCAGCCGGTCGTTCCCCTGCAGGCTTTGGAGCAGCGCCTCAGCGCTTGCGGGCCAGACGTCATCGGGCGTCCGTTCCCGCCCGGTAGGGCTGCTGCGATAGATGTCGAGGAGATAGAGAGGGCTGTCGAGGCCGTCTTCGAGGACCGTTCCCGCCGCCGACTGGGTGAGCAACAGTTCCTCGCGCACGAGGCGCTCGCCGCGTTCGATTTCCGCTCGGCGGGCCATCGACGTTGTTCCCCCCAATCCGCTGAGGGCGTCTTATCCTGGGAGAAGAATAGGCGGAAGTGTATAAGCTTGTCAACAGCAGCGGCGCGACCAATCGTGGTCGCGTCCATGCGCCCTTCGCGAGCATCGGGTAAGGTGCGCTGATCGCGCTCCAGGTTCGATGCGCGGGCTGCGCATCGAACTATCCCGATACCTCCTTCCCCCGGCCGCCTACTCGAATCCCTCCAGCAGCGCCTCCTCCATGGCCGGCGCGCGCGCCGGCTGCTGCCCCATCAAGTAGATCAGCGCCGCGGCCAGGCAGTCGACGACGATGTACGCTATGAATATGATGCTATAGGCACCCGTCGCGTCGTACACCAGGCCGGCCGTTATCGGCCCCAGCGCGTTGAACGCGCTCGTCACCGCCACCATCGCGCCGAGAATCGTTGCTATCGAGGCCATCCCAAAGCAATGGACCGCCATCATCGGCTGGAGCGCCACCACCGCGCCCATCGAATAGCCGAAGACCAGCGCGAACACGACCACCCCTAGAACGCTGCCGCCGCTTTGCAGCAGCACCGCCAGTCCCACCGCCTGCATCAGGAACACGCCGGCCGTGACCGGTCGCGGCGACACCCTGTCCGCCAGGTAGCCCGACGCTATCTTTCCCACAACGCCGATGCCCGAGACGCAGCCCAGGATCAGCCCCGCCTTCGCGCTGGAGAACCCCTGGTCCTCCAGGAACGGCACCACGTGAATCAGCACCGCGCCCAGCGTCGCGAACGCCAGGCTGAACGCCGCCGAAACGACGAAGAACGTCGGCGTCCGCAGCGCCTCGCCCAGCGACCAGCCGTCGCCCGCCGCGCCCTCGCCCGTGCGACGAGCGATGACCTCCTCCGCGCCGTCCGGCAGCAGCCCCATCTCCGACGGGTGCTGCCGGATGACGAACATCGCCAGCGGCGCCATGACGGCGACGATCAGGCCGCCCTCGATGAAGAAGGTCGCTTGCCAGCCGACCGCGTCGATTAACAGCGCGGCCAGGGGCGCGAACACCAGCCCGCCCAGGCCGATGCCCGCCGTCGTTAAGCCCAGCGCCAGCCCCCGCCTGCGGTCGAACCAGTTGGCGACGACCGCGCCGACAGGCACGATCATGATCGCCGACCGCCACGCTGCCATGACCATGAACATAGCGTAGAAATAGGCCAGAGACCGTGTTAGCCCCAGCAGGCCGAGGCTGACGCCCATCATCACGCCGCCGACGCCCATCAGCCGCCGCGCGCCCACCCTTCCGACGAGCACGCCCGTGACCGGGCCGAACAACCCGCTGATCAGCGCGGCGAGCGAGAGCGCCACCGATATCTGCCCGCGCGACCAGCCGAACTCGTCCTGGAAGGGCACGACGAAGACGCCCATGGCGTAGAATGCCGGTCCAGCGCTCAGAAACATGATGGCGCAGAGCGCGGCAACCACCCACCAGCCGTAGAACACCCTGGGACGAGCTTGAGGCGATTGCGCTGTCATCGCATGCATTCTTCCATGGATTCGCGCGAGAGGGATTCCTGGTTAGCGGGCACCGCTAGCGCATCGACCCGGAGCCGCGGAGGCGCGGATCGAAGATGTCGCGCATCGCGTCACCCAGCAGGTTGAACGAGAGCACGTAGAGGCTGAGCGCGGCGCCGGGGAAGATCGCCATCCAGGGCGCGTTACGGAAGTAAGTGACCGCCTCGCCGCTCACGTCGGCGCCCCACGAGGGCTGAGGCGGCGGCAGTCCCAGCCCGAGGAAACTCAGCGCGGCCCCAAGCAGAGATATCACCGGGATCATGATGCTTACGATGACGATGATCGGCGCGACGATCTGAGGCAATATGTGGCGCAACATGATTCTCATCTGAGAAGCGCCTATCACTCGCGCTGCCTCGATGTACGTGTTGTTCTTCTCCGCCAGTACGGCGCCGCGCACAATCCTCGACGTCCCCGGGATCGTTCCGATCACAAGGGCGATAATCAAGCTCCGCGCCGATGGAGTAAGGACAGACGTGATCATCAGGAGAAGAATCAGCGGCGGAAACGCGAGCCAGGCGTCGATTACGCGCTGGATCATGCCGTCGATGGCGCCTCCCAGATAGCCCGAGACCAGCCCGAGCATCATCGCCAGCCCTACTCCCGCGAACACGGAGACAAGGCCCACCCTCAGCTCTATCGGCGTCGCCCGGATCACGCGGCTGAAAATGTCGCGCCCCAGCGTGTCCGTCCCGAACGGATGCGTCAGCGTCGGCGACTGCATGAGCGCGGACGACTGCTCCGTAGGGCTGTACGGCGCAATCCAGCGGCCGAAGACAGCCAGGAACAGAAACATCGTCACGCCGGCTAGCCCCAGCATGCCCAGAGGATGATGCCGAAGGCGGGCAAGGAAAGTCAGCGGCCACGGCCGGGCCGCCCGCATCGCCTGCCATCCTTCGACTGTCGCCGCTTCGGTAGCCAAACGAAATCCTGCCTACGTATAACGGATGCGCGGGTCCAGCCACGCGTACGACACGTCAATCGCCAGATTGACGAAGACATACACAACCGCCGCCAGCACGACAATCGCCTGCACGCCCAGGTAGTCCCTGGTCAGGATCGACTGGTATGTGAACATGCCGATTCCCGGCAGCGAGAAGATCCTTTCCATGATCAGCGCGCCGCCCATCAGCGCGCCCATCTGCAACCCGACGATGGTGACTATCGGGATGAGCCCGTTCTTGAGCACGTGCCGCATGATGACCGTCCGCTCGCGCAGCCCCTTCGACCATGCCGTGCGCACGTAGTCCTGTCGCAGCACCTCCAGCACCGACGAGCGCGTCAGCCGCATGATGCCGGCGGCGCCCGGAATGCCCAGCGCCAGCGCGGGCAGCGCGAGCTGCTGCAGGTTGCCCAGGGGATCGCTGAAGAAGGAGATATGCCCGGTGGGCGGCATCCAGTTGAACCAGATCGCCGGCAGCATTATGAACATGGTGCCCAGCCAGAAGCCCGGAATCGACAGGCCGAAGACGGCCGTCGTCCTCATCACAAGGTCGAGCGGGCTGTTCGGCCGCACGCCGGCGATGATGCCCGCTGGTATCGCCAGCACCACCATCACCGCCATCGCCAGTACCATCAGCTCCAGCGTCACCGGCAGGCGCTGGGCCAGATCGTCCCTCACCTCCGTACGGTAGTAGTACGACTTGCCGAAGTCGCCCTTCATCAGCCCGCCGACCCACTGCCCGTACTGCCCGAACGGCGGCTTCCAGTCGAACAGCGGCTCGTTCAGCCCGTAGGCCTCGCGGAACTGCGTCAGCGACTCCTCGGTGGCGTTCGTGCCCAACGCCACCTGCGCCACGTCGCCGGGGACCATGCGCATCAAGACGAAGGTGATGAGGGACACACCGATGAGCACAGGGAAGAGATACAGGATCCGGCGAATTACGTACTGCGTCACGGGTTGGGATACCTTCGCGGGCGGGTCGCCTCTGCGACGAACTGACTCCTCCTCCGCTTCACCTCTCGGCCCGCTCAACGGCGGGTAGGCTTCAATCTACTATCTCTTCCTGTCGCGAGCAAGCCCTCTTCGTGCAAGAAGTGAGCCCGTGCGGCTGGAACGCTATGCTATACTGAGCCTGTCCGTCACGCCCGCCCGCCCGCCGGCAGGCCTTCCACCATGGAGAAGGAGCATCATGGAGGAGGACCGCGACCTCCAGACCGTCAAGCTCCGCGTCGAGGAGCTGCGGTCCCTCATCGCCTACCACGACTACCGCTACTACGTCCTCGATAGCCCCGAGATAAGCGACGCCCAGTACGACGAGCTGATGCGCGAGTTGCGCCGGCTCGAAGAGCGCTACCCCCAGCTCATCACGCCGGACTCCCCGACGCAGCGCGTCAGCGGCCAGCCCGTCGCCGCCTTCGGCATCGTCGAGCACCGCCTGCCGCTGCTCAGCCTGGCCAACGCCTTCGCCGAAGCCGAGCTCCGCGCCTGGCACCGGCGCGCGAGCGCCCTCGCCGGCTCCGACGACTTCACCCTTGTCTGTGAGCCGAAGATGGACGGCCTCGCCGTCGCCCTCGTCTACGAGAATGGCGCCTTCGTTCAGGGCGCGACCCGCGGCGACGGACGGCGCGGCGAGAACATCACCGAGAACCTGCGCACCATTCGCAGCATCCCGCTTCGACTCGGCAAGGGCGCGCCCTCGCGCTTCGAGGTGCGCGGCGAGGTCTACATGACCAAGCAGGGCTTCGAGAAGGTGAACCAAGAAATCATGTGGTTGAACGAGGAGATCGATCGGGTCAACGAGGAGCTCGCCAAGAAGGGCAAGAAGGAAAAGAAGAGGCTATCTCTCTTCGCCAACCCACGCAACGCTGCCGCCGGCTCCGTCCGCCAGCGTGACGCCCGCTCCGTCCGCCAGCGCGACGCCCGCATGACGGCCAAACGGTCCCTCGATATCTTCATCTACGCCCTCGGCTGGCTGGAAGGCGCCGCGCGGCCGCCGACTCAGTGGGAGACGCTGCAATGGCTGGGCAAGCTCGGCTTTCGCACCAATCCTTATAACGCCCGCGCGCGCTACCTCAACGAGGCCATGCACGTCTGCTACGAATGGCAAGACAGACGCGAAAGCCTCCCGTATGAGATCGACGGCGTCGTCGTGAAGATTGACGACCTCTCGCTTCAGGAGCGTCTCGGCGCCGTCGGCCGCGAGCCGCGCTGGGCCATCGCCTATAAGTTCCCGCCCATCCAGGCGACGACGAAGCTCCTTAAGATCAAGGTCAACGTCGGCCGCACCGGCAGTCTCAATCCCTATGCCGTCCTCGAGCCGGTTCGCGTCGGCGGCGCAACCGTCGAGCGGGCGACCCTCCACAACGAAGACGATATCCGTCGCAAGGACATACGCATCGGCGACACGGTCATTATCCAGCGCGCCGGCGATGTCATCCCGCAGGTCGTCGGGCCGGTGGTGAGCCTCCGCACCGGCGAGGAGGAAGTCTATAGCATGCCGGAACAGTGCCCCGAATGCCACGCTCCGGTCCGCCGCCTCGAGGGCGAGGCGATGAGCTATTGCACGAACACGGCCTGTCCGGCCCAACGGTTCGCCCTGATGGAGCACTTTGTCTCGCGCGACGCCATGGACATTGAGGGCATTGGCCAGTCGACCGGAGCGGCATTGTTGGAGAACGGGTCCGTTGCTGATCCAGGGGACATATACAGTCTAACAGTGGATCAACTTGTTTACCTGATGCTGCCGGGAAAGGACCATCCGAGAAGGTTGGGAGCACCAACCGCCCGAAAGATCGTTGATGAGACCGAGCGGAGCAAGCAACGGCCGCTCAGTCGCGTCATCTTCGCCCTCGGCATCCGCCACGTCGGCAGCGAGATGGCCGACCGCCTCGCCGAGCACTTCGGCGCCATCGATGCCCTTGCGGCGGCGAGCGTCGAAGATCTGGAGTCGGTCCCGACCGTCGGCCCGAAGATCGCGCAGAGCGTCCGCGCCTACTTCGACGACGAGGACAACCGCCGCATCATCGAAAAGCTGCGGCAGGCCGGCGTGCGTCTGGCGGAAGAGCGCGCGGCGCGGGAAGAAGGGCCGCTGCGCGGCCTGACCTTCGTCGTCACCGGCACGCTATCGGCGTTCACGCGCGAGGAGGCTGAGGAGCGGGTGCGGGAGCTCGGGGGCAGCGCAGCCTCCAGTGTCACGCGCAAGACCGACTACGTCGTCGTCGGCGAGAGTCCCGGCTCTAAGGCGCAGAAGGCGCAGGAGTACGGCGTCAAGACTCTCACCGAAGAGGAGTTCCTCTCCATGCTCCGCCGCACCAACGCGTAGGGCGGGCATCCTGCCCCCCGCCTGCCATTGGCATCTTAGGGGCGCACGGCTGTGCGCCCCTAACCGCGGCGCATCTCCCATGGGTTATGTAATCCTGCCCGCTTGCTCGTCTTTGTCGCTTTTGTTTGCCTTCTCAGACATTTCGAAGCGTTAGAAATCCTACCCCTTGACACCCCTTTTCCCAGCCCTTTCGATGCGCTATAATGCCCCACGGTTTGCCCTGCCATAGAGCCAAGGAGTGGACGAGTGTGGAATCCCCTTTCCGCCCTGCTGGGCGCTTTCTCGCACGACATCGGCATTGACCTCGGTACCGCCAACACGCTGGTCATGGTCAAAGGCCGCGGCATCGTCATCGATGAGCCCTCCGTCGTCGCTATCGACCGCGTCAGCAAGAAGATTCTCGCCATCGGCGCCGAGGCCAAGCGCATGGTCGGCCGCACGCCGTCGAACATCGTCGCCGTCCGCCCCATGCGCGACGGCGTCATCTCGGACTTCCAGGTCACGGAGCGCATGCTCCAGTACTTCATCCGCTCCGTCCACGAGCGCTTCGGCTTCGGTATACCGCGGCCGCGCGTCGTCGTTGGCATCCCGAGCGGCGTCACCGAGGTCGAGAAGCGCGCCGTCCACGACGCCTCGCTCAACGCGGGTGCCCGCGCCGCCTACCTCGTCGAGGAGCCGATGGCCGCCGCTATCGGCGCCGGCCTGCCGATAATGGAGCCCAGCGGCTGCATGATCGTCGACATCGGCGGCGGCACGACAGAGGTCGCCGTCATCGCCCTCGGCGGCATCGTCGTCGCCACCTCCGTGCGCACCGCCGGCGACGAGATGGACCAGGAGATAATGGCCTACGCCCGCCAGGTCCACAACCTCCTGATCGGCGAGCGCACCGCCGAGGAGATCAAGATCGAAGCCGGCTCCGCCTTCCCGATGGACGAAGAAGGGACGGTGGTGCTCCGCGGCCGCGACCTGGCGACCGGCCTGCCCAAGTCAGTCGAAGTAAGCACCGTCGAGCTGCGCGACGCCCTCTCCGGCTCCATCAACGCCATCGTCGACGCCGTGCGCTCGACAATCGAGATCACGCCGCCGGAGTTGGTGGCGGACCTGATGTACCGGGGGATCGCCCTCGCCGGAGGCGGCGCGCTCCTCTCCGGCCTCGACCGCCGGCTGGCGCAGGAGACCAAGTTCCCCGTCTACGTGGCGGAAGGGCCGCTCACCTGTGTCGTCCGCGGTACCGGCGAAGTGCTGGAGGAAGCGGCCCTGTTGGCCAAAGTGCAATCGAACCTGGCAGCGCGCAAACCGCCGCACTAACCCTCGGTGCGGCCGACCGTTACCGTCGCGCAGTATATGATGATTCCCCGAAAAGGTCTCCCTACAGGCAGCACTGTTGAGGGGAAGGGGGTGCCGAGGTGAGTTCCCGGGTCGGCACGTGGACGTTGGGAATCGTTGTCCTCAGCCTCGCCCTCATCCTGCTCTCCAAAACCGGCGTGCTCGACCCGCTCCAGAGCGGCGTCCTCAGCATCACCTCGCCGGTGCAGCATGGCCTGCGCAACGCCGCCGACCCCCTGGCCGCGTGGCTGTCCGACATAAAGGACGTCGGCGACATCCGCAGCGAGAACGACCAGTTGCGCACCGAGAACGAGCAGCTCAAGGATGAGGTCGTGCGCCTGCGGGAGGGCCAAACGCAGCTCCAGGAGCTACAGAAGCTGCTCCAGATCAAGCAGTCCTACCCCGACGAGGAGTTCCTCGCCGCCAACGTCCTGGCGAAAGACCCCAGCAGCCTTAAGGATGCCGTCGCTATCGATAGGGGCAAGCGCGACGGCCTGCGCGAGGGCATGGTCGTCGTCACCGAGGGGCACAGTGTCGTCGGCACCGTCACCCACCTCTTCGACTCCTATTCCTGGGTGACCCTCGTCACCGACCCCAACAGCGCGGTCTCCGCCATGGTGCAGGAGTCGCGTGCCCAGGGCGTCGTGACCGGCAGCTACAGTCGCAAGCTCTCGATCGAGTTCGTCGCGCAGGGCGCAGCGGTCAAAGACGGCGACGTCGTCATCACCTCGGCCATCGGCGGACTGTACCCGGCGGGCCTGGTGATAGGAAAGGTGACCGAAGTGGGCGGCGCGGCGCAGGACCTGTTCAAGAAAGTGACGCTGGAGCCGCTGGCCAGCCTCTCCCACCTGGAGACGGTACTCGTGCTGACCAGCTTCC
>JALHUB010000256.1 GCA_022865685.1 Dehalococcoidia bacterium
GTCCGAAGCCTGCAAGCTAGGGAGAGACCGCAATGAACACAGGCGATGCCTACGACATCCTGGCCGGGAAGCTCGGGTTCCCGGGCTCCACGCTCCTGCGCTCCATCCTGGAAGCGCTGATGACGCCCCACGAGGCGAAGCTCGTCGAAGCGCTTCCCGCATCCGTCGCCGAGGTCGCCCAGAAGGTCGCGGCGCCGGAAGCGGACGTGCGAGAGAGCCTTGACCTCCTCTACCGCAAGGGCGTCATTTTCCCCAAGGGCGACTTCTCCGACCGCGACTACTACCGCTTCGCCCGCAACATAATTCAGTTGCACGACGCCACGCTCGCCAGCAGTGCCATCGACATCGAGAAAGACCGCGCCTTCTTCCAGAAGTGGCACGATTTCTGCAACCAGGAGATGTACCCGCGGCTGGGCGCAATGTTCAAGACCGCGTCCGTGCGGATCAGTCGCGTCGTGCCCGCCCGCAAGGCGATCGAAGGACTGCCGGGCATATTGCCCGGCGAGGACTACCACGAGATCCTCCGCGCCCAGGACGTTATCGCCGTCGTCCCCTGCTCCTGCCGCATCCGCACCACCGCCGTCGGCGAGCAGTGCGCGCACACCGCTGAGGCCGAGACCTGGCACTGCCTACAGTTCGGACGCGGCGCCGAGTACGTCATCAACCGCGGCTCCGGCCGGCGGCTGACAGTCGACCAGGCTATCGCCCTCTGCGACGAGATCGAAGAGGACGGACTGATTCACCGCTGGACGAACAACGCCACCATGACCGGCGTCAACACGAGCTGTAACTGCTGCCGCGACTGCTGCGAGGAGTACGTCTCGCTCGATGTCGCCGGCATGCCCGTGGCGGACTGGTGGGAGAAGAGCCGCTACGAAGCCTACGTCGATGACCTCGAGTCTTGCAGCGGCTGCCAGGACTGCATCGAGCGCTGCCAGTTCGAGGCAATAAGCATGTACCGGGACAAGGACGGTGAGCTCAAGGCCGCGATCGACAAGGACAAATGCTTCGGCTGCGGCGTCTGTGTCGTCGGCTGCCCGTACGGCTCGCTGAAGATGCGCACCGTGCGGCCGCCGGAGCACATACCGGGCGCTGTCGCCTGAAACCCGGAATCGCCGCTTTTCCAGCGCTCGACTGCTGCCCCGCCGTGTCGAGAAGACGCCCTGCCTCGTAAGGAGGACAACATGGCCCGCGTGAGCTACGCTACAACGTCGCAGGCGACAGGAGATGCCCACGACGTCCTTGTCCAGATGGACCAACGTGGCCGGGAAGTCCTCAACCTGCATCGCGCCATCGCCAGGAGCCCGAACTCTCTGCGCAACTTCCTCCGACTGGGCAACTCGCTGCTCCTCTACGGCCGGCTGGCGCCGAACCTGCGCGAGATCGCAATCCTTTGCATCGCCCGGATTACCGGCGCCGACTACGAATGGGCGCACCACGTCCCCATCGCCAAGCAGGCAGGTGTGACCGAGGCGCAGATAGAAGGGATTGCCGACTGGCGCAACGCCGCGGTGTACAATGCTACCGAGCGGGCCGTCCTTGACTACGTCGAGGCGGCGATCAACCGCGACGTTTCAGACAAGGTCTTCGACGCGGTACGCAGTCAGCTCAGCGAGGAAGACGTCATTGAGCTGACGCTCGTATGCGGCTTCTGGGGCATGGTGGCCTGCATCCTCCTGGCCCTCAAGATCGACCTGGAGCCCGCCTCGCAGAAATACCTGCCGGGCTGATCGCCGCTGAACTTCACCTGATCCGGCCGTATTGGCCCGATTCCTCGTCGCCCCTGCCGCTGAACCTTCATCATTCCTTCACGCGCGGGCCGAAGCTGATCACATGTTGAGCACAGCGTTTCAGTATTAAAGAACAAGACACCCGTGGACATCCGCATTTTCGCCAGATCTGAAGTGGCGCGGCAGACGTGTTCGCCCGGTAGAACCGAGATATGGCAAGGAAGAAAGCATGTCGAAGAATCCCCGTCGCAAAAGATATTCCCTCTTGAGTCTCGTGGGAGCGATCAGCTTGCTGCTGCTCGGCTTGGTGGCGGCTGCCTGCTCATCCGGCTCGTCGACTGCGCGCCCGACGGGCTCGCCGACAACGGCCGCGACGACCGCGTCGGCGGGCGCAGGCTCATTCACCGGAACCGAAGGGTCGACCCCCGACGTCTATGACAAGGTCAGCCCGGCCGTGGTGCAGATAACCGGTCTAACGACCGTCCAGGGGCAGCAGGCGGAGGTGCTCGGCTCCGGCATCGTGATCGACTCCAGCGGCAATATCCTAACGAACTATCACGTGATATCCGGCGCCAGCCAGTTGACCGTGACCCTTTCCGATCAGGCGGCGGTTAGCGCGCAGGTCGTTGGGACGGACCCTGCCGACGACCTCGCGGTCATTAAGGGCGATTTCTCCGGCATCAACGTGACGGTGGCTACGCTGGGTGACTCGAGCAAGGTCCGCATCGGCGAGTCCGTCATTGCCATAGGCAACCCCTTCGGCCTGCAAGGGACCGTCACAGAAGGGGTCCTGAGCGGAGACAACAGGACACTCCCATCGCAGCAGAGTAAGCCGCTGGTCGACCTGTTTCAGACCGACGCCGCCATAAACCCGGGCAACTCAGGCGGCCCGCTCGTCAACCTGAACGGCGAGGTCATCGGCATCAACACGGCTCTCGAGAACCCGAGCGGGCAGGACGTCAACATCGGCGTGGGCTACGTAATCCCCATCAACAACGCGAAAGACCACCTGTCCGACATGCTCGCCGGCAAGACCATCGTCCATGCCCGCCTCGGCGCGGCGACGATAACGGTGACGCCGAACGTCGCGAAGACGCTCGGGCTTTCCGTCACGCAGGGGGCGTACGTCGTCGCCGTTGATTCCGGCGGTCCCGCTGACCAGGCGGGCCTCCAGGCGGCAGGGTCCTCCGGCGCAAACCCGCTGCGAACACCGAAGGGCGGCGACGTGGTAGTAGGCGCCGACAGCACGACCATCAACACGTCGGACGACCTCATTAGCTACATCGACCACAATAAGGCGCCGGGAGACAAGGTTACGTTGCATGTGATGCGCGGCAACAGCAAGGTCGACGTTACCGTGACGCTTGCCGCGTGGCCGAACCCGTCTTAGGTCGTTATCGCTGCTCCAGGGATCGGAGCACAGCGTAAGGAGGGAACCATGAAGCGGACCCCACGACGGAACTGCGGATACCTCGCGACAATCGCCATCGTGGCGCTCATCGGAGCGGTCTTGGCGGCCGGATGCGGCGGCGGAAAGAGCAGCGCCGACAAGACGGCGACCGCTGTAGCCAAAGCTGGCGCCGCAACGGCCACCAAGCCGGCAGTGACCTCAACAGCGGCTGCAACCGCAACAAAAGCGCCGGCGGCGACGAATACCCCGAGCGCCGCGGCGCCGACCCTGAAGATCGGGGAGGTAGCGCCCATCGGCAGCGTCCTGACGAATCCCGCCGGTCTGACGCTCTACACATACAGGGACGACGTCCCCAACAGTGGCCAGAGCTCGGTGCCTGCGGCATTGCACCGAAAACTGGCCGCCGTTGACTGTCACGGGCGACGTCGTCGCTCCACCGGGGCTGCCGGGGCAGTTGGGCAGCTTCACGCGACCCGACGCATCGAAACAGGTCATGTACAACGGCATGCCGCTGTACACCTTCGTCGGCGACACGCAGCCGGGGCAGGCCAACGGCCAGGGGCTCCTGGGCCTCTGGTTCGCCGCAACGCCTTAGCCTGAATGCGCGGCGGGACGGCTCTCCCGCCTAGAGCCTGTCCTGCCGCGCTCACTCCTCGCGCGCGACGAGCGCCGCATGCAACGCCTCGATGACGAGCATTTGTCGCTGCGGACGAATGCTTGCTTGAGGTTGCACTCGTCTCCTGTTACCTTAGCCCTGCCACCACTGGACCGGGCTCGCGCCAGGGATTGCCTGCGGGCGCGCGGAATTACGTCACAGGAGGACGCTATGCCGAGCACCCATCTCCATCCCTATCGCACGACCGAAGAGATAAGCGCCACGGTCGAGAGCCTACACAAGGAAGTCACGCCGCTCGTCCACCCGCAGCGCATCATCGAGCGCATGCGACAGGAGCGTCCGCCCCTCGGCCGCTTCAACGGCTGGCTCGCCGACCACATCGTCGGCATCGCCGGCACGATGATCTTCTTCTACTTGCTCTGCCTGTTGCTGGCCGGCTGGTCGTTCTGGCAGAGCGCGATCCAGCACGACAAGGGCTTCGATCCCTTCCCGTACTCCTTCCTCTTCTTCGTTCTGGGCGGGATCATGCAGTCGCTGTTCGTCCCGACGATGCTGACCGCGTCCAACCGGTCGACGGAACGCGATCAGGTCAAAGACGAGGTGGACCACCGTGCCTGGTCACACCTCTACGACGTGAACGACGAACAGCTAAGTATCCTGCGGACACTGCTGGAGAAAGCAGGCGGATAGAGCTGCTGCATCCGGCGCGATGCGCAAGCGTTTTAGAGGGAGAAGCGATCTATTGTGGTTGCGACACGGCAGCAGACCCTACAGGCCGGCCGCAGGCGGTGCAGAAGCGCACGCCTGGCGTCACGGCGACGCCGCATTGCGTGCAGAACTCATTCGTCGAACGCGCTGCTGGAGGCGCCGCTTCGTCGACTGCCGGCGGGTCGCCGTCGTCGCCGCCGCGCGAGGCGCTGCGGAACTCGCGGATGCTCTTGCCGAGCGCGCCGCCGATCTGGGGCAGCTTGCCGACGCCGAAGATGATGATCATCACTGCCAGGACTACCAGGATTTCCAAAGGTCCAAGGTCCATTTCTGTTTCCCGGTTCTTTGTCCATAACTAGCTTAGCACCGCCTTTTGGGCGGAACAACAAGTGGAACGCAGGTGCGACGGCCCATCGACAGCGGAATTCGGTACAATGGGTTGAGGGCCGGACGGGATCGTAACCGAGGAGGGATCAATGCAGACGCGCCGGTTGGGCAAACAGGGTCTTGTCGTTTCCGCCCAGGGACTGGGCTGCATGGGGATGTCGGAGTTCTACGGTCCGACGGACGACGCGGAGTCGATCGCCACTATCCACCGCGCCATCGAGCTCGGCGTCACCTTCATCGACACGGCGGACATGTACGGGCCCTACACAAACGAGGAGCTCGTGGGCCGCGCTGTCGCCGGCCGCCGCCACGAGGTCGTCCTCGCGACGAAGTTCGGCATAGTGCGCACCGGCGACCCCTCATATCGTGGCCTGCGCGGCGACCCGGCGTACGTGCGCGAGTCTTGCGAAGGTTCGCTGCGACGCCTCGGCACCGACTACATCGACCTCTACTACCTGCATCGCGCCGACCCGCGAACGCCTATTGAAGATACCGTCGGCGCCATGGCCGAGCTCGTGGCTGCGGGCAAGGTGTGCTACATAGGCCTGTCAGAGGTGGCGCCGGAGACGCTGCGTCGCGCCCATGCCACGGCCCCGATCAGCGCCCTCCAGAACGAGTGGTCGCTGTGGAGTCGCGACCTGGAGGATGAGGTGGTGCCGACGGCGCGCGAGCTGGGCATCGGCATCGTGCCCTACAGCCCGCTGGGACGCGGTTTCCTCACGGGGCAGATCAGGAGTATCGACGACCTTGCGCCCGACGACTTCCGTCGCACGTCGCCGCGCTTTCAGGGCGAGAACTTCCAGCGCAACCTACAGCTCGTAGACCGCGTGCGCGAGATCGCTGTCGAGAGGGGAGCGACGCCGGCCCAGCTAGCGCTGGCCTGGGTCCACGCCCAGGGCAACGACGTCGTGCCGATCCCTGGCACAAAGCATCGACGCTATCTGGAGGAGAACGTCGCGACACTCGACATAACGCTGACAGCGGAGGACCTGCGGCGCATCGAAGAGGTGGCGCAGAAGGGTACCTTCTCCGGCGAGCGCTACCCGAACATGGCGTACGTCCGCGGAATCACGCCGCCGAAGTAGGCTGGCCGTGGCCCGACACCGCGTCGCTACCGAGAACAAGCGCCGCCCATCCGTCGACATCCATCGACCCTTCGCGACGGCAGTGCGACGTGCGCGGATCGCGCTCCCGTTGCGCTCCTCGCTTCGCTCGTCGCGCCGCTTCCACGCAGCGGCGTCGCATCGACGCGAGCTTTAAGCTTTGAACCTCGCGTGGAACAGCAGGCTGACGATCTCGTTGCGTTTGGCGCTCACCCGCACCCAACCGTCCTCGACTGGCGCCTCCGCGAGCGGCTCCTCGTTCAGGTTCACGAGCTCCACTCGTCTGTGCGGCTCCCTGAGTCGCACACGCCCGTGGACCGCCCTGTCGCCGGCGTTGTAGACGCGCACCACCAGTCCTCGGCCGTCCTCGGCGGCCTTGACGGCGGAAACGACGAGACAAGCCGGCATCGACTCGACGAGGCTGCCTGCGGCAGGCAGCGCTCCCGAGCCCGCAGTCATCGCGGCCCGCATCGGCCGCGCGAAGCGGTGCGCTTCAACAAACGCGTTCTCCCAGCCGCCCTCATGCGGCACGACGGCATACTCGAAGACGTGACGTCCAGGACACTGCGCCCCAGGCGTCTCGACGGTCGGGCCGGCGGGTCCTTTTCGCGTCGCCACGTCGGGTCGCGACAGCCAGCCGACGCAGCGCAGCAGCGTCAGGGCCAGCGTCACGCCGTCTGGGCCGGGCAGCGCCTCGTACTCCGGCAGGCCGCGATTCGCCAGCAGCAGCCCATGCTTGCCGTCGTTGACGTCGACGAATGCCTTCTGCGGCTGCGTGCCGACCGGCTGCTCCATCCACGTCTCGTCTGCGAGAGGGATGGCGATCGGCCGGCTAATGACGCCGAAGTGCTGCTCCGCGTGCGTAACGTCGCTTTGGACGCCGGTCGGGAAGTGGGCGCGAAGGCGGTGGTCGCGGGCCTGGTTGTCGAACTCAACTCGAAAGTCGACGCGCCGGACGCCGGCGTACAGTCGCACCTGGCAGCGCGCTTCGCACCTGGCCCGCCCACGCGACCGCGTCCGTCTATCGCGAATGAGGCCAGCGGGCAAGAGGTACGTCATGTCAATCTGAAGCGTCGAGCGCGCCGGCCCGCATTCGACGACGCTGATCTTCGGCGCCGCGGACGGCCCGTCGACGACCGCGTCCCGCGATGGCGCCCAGTAGTTGTACTCGTCGCCCCGGTCGCCGCCGTCGACCAGGCGGTTGAGGCCCGGTAGCACGCGACCGCTCCGTTTGTCGCGAACGGTAAAGCTCCCGTCGTCCGGGTCGGCGGTCACGGCGAAGAACTCGTTCTCGATCGAGTTGCCGCCGGTTTTCCCCGACGCGGCGGCAGCCGGACCTCCGTCGACTACGCGGTATGCCTTGTAGCCGTGCCCGGGGACGCCTCTCGCCACGAAGCCGGCCTCTACCGTCCGCGGCGGCGA
>JALHUB010000257.1 GCA_022865685.1 Dehalococcoidia bacterium
CCCGGCGAACGCATCCTCCATCTTGCCGGCGAGGCCCGCGGCCCGCACCGACTCCGGCATGGTGTAGGGGAAGTTGGCCTTCTTGAAGGCGACGTAGCGCTGGCTCTGCTGCGCGAAGCTGATGCCGATGCGGTGCCTGACGAACTGGTGGCTGAAGGCGCGACTGACGCCGGAGATGGCGAACTCGAACCATACCTGCTCCAGCGGCGAAGAGTGACCCGTCTTAAGCCGCTTCTCGATGAAGTCCAGCATCTGCTGGCGCGTGATCCGCTCCTCCTCGATGCGGGCGTCGATCTCCGCCGGCTTGGTCGCCGAGTTGGCCGTGTAGAAGGCGACGTACAGCGAGCGTATCGGGTCGTGGCTGTGGTCGAGGAGCTTGACTTCTATGGGCAAGTGCCTGCCATCCTCCGAGGGAGAACCCTCGGATCAATTCTAGCGCGGCAACGAGGCTGGCACTAGCGCTGTGCAGCCGGCGCAGTCTGAGGTCTTGTCCGCCTGAAGGGAAGTGGTCGGAGCTTAGGCTACCGCTGACTCCCGACCCGCCTCTGGTAACAGCGACGACGCCCCCACGGCCGCCAACTGTGGCCTCGGCGACGCCTGGCGCAGGATCTGCCCGTAGAGGCGCAGGTAGCCGTCGGTCATGTGCTCCGGGCTGAAGTTGGCCTCGACGTGGCGGCGGCAGCGTCGCGGGTCGATGCGGTCCACCATGAGAGTCGCCTCGACCATCTCGTCGACGTCGTCTACCAGGTAGCCGGTTTCGCCGTCGACGATGATCTCGCTGGCGGCGCCCCGCCGGAATGCGACGACGGGCGTGCCGCAGGCCATCGCTTCCGCGATGACCAGGCCGAAAGGCTCCTCCCAGCACAAGGGCAGGAGGAGTGCGTAGGCCTTCTCATAGAGATCGCGTTTCAGCCGGGCGTCGGCCTCTCCAACGAACTGGACGCGCTTGCCGTCGATGAGCGGCCTCAGCACCGTATCGAAGTAGTCGGTGTCGATGGGGTTCGGGTCCACCTTGCCCGCCAGGATCATCCTCCGGCCGACGCGCTTCGCAACCTCGATGGCGAGGTGAGGCGCCTTGTCCGGGGAGATGCGGCTCAGGAAGAGGAGGTAGTCGTCCTTCTTCTCGCTGTACGGGAAGCTGGCCACATCGATGCCGTTGTGCACGACGCCACAGTACTTGTTGTTCGCCACCGGCGGCATCGTCAGCTTCTCCGAGTGGCTAATCGTGTTGTACCAGCCGTCGTAGTGGTCCCAGATGAACTTCGTGTCCGGCGTGACGAGGCAGTGCATGGTTGTGAGCATCGGCGTGTCGACGAGGTGGCTCATCGCCATGACGGGCTCGCCGATGTGGTTGTGGATGATGTCGTAGGAGCCGGCGTCCTTGAGCGAAAGAGCCGCGTGCATCAGAGCGTACGAGCCGGGGTCCGCGAGGTCCGACGCCGTGCGCAGGCTACGATGATAGATTGAGCATAGCTCGGCGCTCGTCCTGGAGTCGCCGGACGCCCAGAGGGTCACATCGTGGCCGCGCCTGACCAGCTCCTCGACCAGCACGCTGACGACGGCTTCGGTGCCTCCGTACGCCGGTGGAGGTACAGTCTCCCACAGCGGCGCAAGTTGAAGGATTCTCATTTCAGCGCCTCCCTGCTAAGATGCAACGCCCGGCCACGCGTCTGTGGCCTGTCCCGCGGAACCCATGCGTTATTCTGGGGAATCCCGGCTGTAGTCTGCTTGAAGTTGGCTTGCCGTAGTTCACCTTAGAATTTACCACACCCCAAAAGGGATCGCAATAAAGCGCAAGCATGATCTTCAGCCGTTCCAGCGAGGATTCCTTGCCCTCGCGCGAGATCTGGAGACCTTGCCGACCTCAGAGACAGAATACCAGCTTCGGAGCCGGCGTCAGAATCGCGCGAACGCCGTCCCCTGCCACAAGATCACGGCGATCGTTGCCGCCGAGATGAAGGGAGCGTAGGGAATTGGGTCTCTGCGGCCTCGCAGGCCCGTGGCCAGCAGCACCACTGCGACGGCGCCGCCGCTGAGAGCCATCAGCAAGAGCACGTCGCCGACGAGCGGCCAGCCAACCGCCAGGCCGGCGAAGATGGCCAGCTTGACGTCGCCCAGGCCCATCGCGCCTCGAGAGATGATCAGCGCGACGATCATGAAGCCCGCTGCCGTTGCCCCTCCTATCAGCGCCGCACGCAGATCGCCGTGAGGCATGAGCGCCGCCGCCAGGAGAGCGAAGAGGGTGGCCGGGTAAGTGATCGCGTTCGGCACGCGGAATGACGTGAGGTCGGTCGCGGCGCACGCTACCAGCACCGCGACGTAGACGGCTACGACGGCCGACTCGCCTGCATCGTGGAAGCGGATGCCGGCGCCGGCGATGAGGGCCGCGGCCACCAGGACGAACGCCCACGTCCGCCATGAGATCCGCGCAAGGGAAAGGGAAGGGTGCTGCACGACCGATTCCTCGGCCTGCTCGTCGCTACTATCAGCGAACGTGTTGAGGCGCCGTCGCAGGTCAGCCAGCATGTCGTCTTCTTCTTGTCGCATCTATAGTCTCGGTATTTCCCTTATTTTCCTAGTAGGAGAATCCCGACTCGTCGCGCGGAGAACCCCTACGCAATACGATATTACGCCAATTGTGGGCGAGGGTAGATGACGAGCCTGGATTGACGAGGTCGCTGTTTGAGGCGTAATTTGACTCCTAGCTGCGTAGTGAGAACCGGAAGGGTGCCGATTCAGGATGATCGCGCGGGTCACGGTCGACGTTTCCAAGTTCAACCAGAACGCAATCTTGCCTTACGAACTCAGGCTGGAAGATATCCAGATGGCGATGCGAGATGTCTATGATTTCTTCTTCGATGTGAACTCCTACCTGGCCGACAAGGGGCTTCAGCGTCTGGATGACATGCTGCGACCGGCTATCATGTCCGGTCTACTGTCCGACATGTTGACTGCCAGCCTCGCCAAACATAGCCGCGTACTGGTTGAAAACAGGTATTTCAATGGCCATCCCGACCTGATCGTTCAAGGTGTCTACGCTGGCAACGCGATCAAGGCCGGCACGGAGGGGATCGAGATCAAGACGACGAGGAAGATCGGCGGGGCGGTCGATACGCATGGGGCAAGAGAGCAGTGGATGGGTGTCTTCGTCTACGGCGTCGATACCGACTCGGAACCTGCTCGCGATCGTCAACCCATGAAGTTTATCGAGGTTTTCCTTGCCAAGGTCACGGTGGAGGATTTCCGCAGGAATCCCCGGGGCGAACTGGGAACCCGGACCGCCACACTTCACAAGGACGGCATAAAGAAACTCCGAGAGAACTGGCTCTACCGACTATAACTCGCTGCGGTACGAAGCCAACTTCGGAATAGCCTCGCTCGCCATCTCGAAGTACTGCACGTCCTTCTCCACTCCGATACTGGCGTATCCGACTGCTTCTGCTGCGGCCAGTGTTGACCCTGCTCCCGCAAACGTGTCGAGTACGACCCCTTCCCCCAATGGCAGGACCGCTCTGACCAGTTGCCGGAGGAAGGCTTGTGGCTTGAGGCTTGGATGTGGAGCTATGCGGCGTTCGCCGTTCCTTGTTGGCGCGGACTCAATGACATCTCCAAAAGGCCTATCTCTGCTCGGACGTCGGAAACCACCCGCCTTCCAAATGCGCAGGTTGTCTTGGATTCTGTCTTCAACAGGCTTGCGAAAAACGATCCATGGTTCCCACATTGACCGGGGCATGACACTGACGTCCGCAAACTCGGTGTGTGCGTCCTTGGGGCGATCTCCGCCGCGCATCGTCATCGTTAGGCGCACAATCTCGCCGCGTCTCTCCAGCCCAGCATCCGCGAGAGCGCCGGACACGATGTACGACACAAGTGGATTGGACGCCACGACGATTTGCGCTCCGGGCACGAGTACAGGGGTCAGCAGACGCGCCCACAAGAAGAAGAAAGACCTGATCTCCTCAAGCTGTTGCGATGTCAGTGTGGTGAAGCGAGGTAAGGGCGCTCGCGTGTGGCCGTCAAAGGAAGGCGGAATGCGCCAGACACCGCCCCTTCCGCTGCGGAGTTTCCGTTGCTGTTCTTCCGAATACTCATGCAGCCCGTAGGGAGGATCCGTGACAACGGCATGTATGCTGTTGTTTTCTTGTTGCCTCAGCCAGTCAAAGCAATCCGCATGAAAGAGAATCGCCTTGCCGAATTGCACGGGGGCTCGCCACTTCTCGCTGCGAGGGAGATTCCGCTGAATCCCAGGGGCTGCATTTCCGCGTAGGGCATAGAGACCGCGAGACTCGCGGACGAAGAATTCAGGCGTGTTCAGGCGGAGGTAGGATCGAACGGACGATGATGGGGTCGGACCGATCATCCTTCCCACGTTCTCCTCGATCTCCTTGATCGGCAAAGGCTTCGCGGCAATCGTCAGAACCTGCTGAATTGCATCTCTGACGCGCCCGGGCTGGTATCTGACCTTGCGGTTGCCCATGTCCATCTCCTTCAGACGATCACGTAGCGGATTGTAGACGTCTGGACGTCTTCGTGTCAAGGCCCATGCTCCTGTGATTGTGGACGGAGAGGGAGGTTCGTTGTACACTTGCCCTACTCCGGCTAGAAGTGAACGAGGAGAAGAACCATGGCAGTCCCTACCAACATGCGCGAGCTCATAGAACTGTACCAGGAAGACCGCGCCGACCAGCCGTGCATCCTCTGGCGCGACGAAGAGATCACCTACCGTCACATAAACGAACGCATCAACCGCGTCGCCAACGGGCTGAAGGCACTGGGCATCAAGAAGGGTGACGTCGTTTCCGTTTACCTGCCGAACTGCCCGGACTATTACTACGTTTGGTTCGGGATACTCAAGCTCGGCGCCGTCTTCGGGCCGATCAATGCGCTGTTCAAGGGCGACGAGGTGCGTCACGTCCTCAGCGACTCCGGCGCCGTCGCCGCCATCACCAGCGAGATACTAATCGATACGATCAACGCGGCGCGAGAGGCCTGCCCCGCGCTCCGTCACGTCGTCTGCCTTGAAGGCGAAACAAAAGGCGCTTCCGCCTACGCTGACCTGCTCAAGCATCCGGCCGAGCTGGCGCCCGTGGACATAGCGCGCGATGACCTCGCGGCGATCGTCTATACGTCCGGCACGACCGGCAAGCCGAAGGGAGCTATGCTCTCGCACTGGAACTACGTTTGGGACACGATGGCAGCGTCCGAGCTAGTGCCCGTCCCACTGGGTGAGGGGCGTCTCGGCCTGGTCCTGCCGCTCTTCCACGCCAACGCGCAGGTGACGAGTCTGACGCAGTTCCTGACCGGCGGCTCCGTCGCCATGTGGGAGCGGTTCAGTCCCGGCGACTTCTGGGAAACTGTGGACCGCTTTCAGCCCAGGACCTTCTCGGCGGTGCCGACGATGCTCTCCATTCTCCTCACAGCTCCCGTCAAGGAAGGACTGGACATAAGCTGCCTGGACTTCGTGATCTCGGGCGCCGCGCCGCTGCCTGTGGAGATAATGCAGCGGTTCGAGCAGGCATTTGGTCTGCGCATCCTTGAGGGCTACGGCCTCACGGAAGGCACTTGCGTCTCTGCGCTTAATCCCTATTGGGGCGTTCGCAAGCCGGGCTCGATAGGAATGCCGATACGCGGGCAGGCGATGATGATTGCGGACGACGACATGAACGAGATGCCTGTTGGGGAGTACGGCGAGATCGTCGTCAAGGGGCCGAACGTCATGCAGGGCTACTACAACAACCCGGAGGCCACGGCCGAGACGATGGTCGACGGCTGGCTACGCACCGGCGACATGGGCTACGTGGACGCAGACGGCTACTTCTTCATCGTCGACCGCAAGAAGGACATGATCATCCGCGGCGGCGAGAACATCTACCCGCGCGAGATTGAGGAGGTGCTATTCACGCACCCGCAGATCGCGGAGGCAACGGTGATCGGCCGCGCCGACGCCATCTGGGGCGAGCAGGTGGTCGCCGTGGTCGTGCCCGTTGCCGGAGCCGCGCTGACCGCCGAAGAAGTGATAGCCTTCTGCAAGGAACGGCTGGCCGACTACAAGCTGCCGTACGAGGTGGTCTTTCGCCAGAACCTGCCGACGAGTCTGACGGGCAAGGTACAGAAGAAGGTGCTGCGGGAGGAGCTATTCGGCCGGTCCGGCGGTTAACGCTGACCGTTGAATATCGCGGAGAAGAATCATGGTGGCGAACGCCACCTTCTTTGCACGCGTCCCC
>JALHUB010000258.1 GCA_022865685.1 Dehalococcoidia bacterium
TGAAGATGCGCCGCCGCCGCCAGTGACGGGCGCGCCGACAATCGTCGGTGGTTGCGGTGTGCTGATTCGTCCGGGCGTCGGCGATGGAGGATTGGGAGACACCGTGGGAGGAGGCTGGTCCGAAGCGAACGATAGCCCAAAATCGATGCCCGTGACGTGTTCGCCGTCGGCCACGGTGATGAACCTCGGCGACGAACTCGACGCGAGAACCAAGTATTCGCCCGCGGCCAGACCCGAGAATGTGAACGCGCCGCTGTTCATGTTCGACGACGATGCGTCGAAGAACGGCGCGAACCCGCGCGGCGTACGGACCATTATGCCGAAGAAGCACTGGCAAACCACGAGCGGTTCATCAGCCTGCTTCATTCCGTCCTGGTTCTGATCCCAGTAGAACTCCCCGGATATCGATCCCGTCCCGCCTACATCGAGGATGCCCATCGCGACGTTTCCTGTCCCGGCTTCCGGTACGTCGACCAGCGCTTCGAAGTAGAAGGCTTCATAGTTGGCATACTGCTCGGAGAAACCCGGGTAATCGAGAGTGTACGAAGTATGCTCGCCTTCCGGCGCGCGCGCCGTCCCGACGGACCACTTCCCCGGGAGAAGCCCGGACACGCTGAAGCTCCCGTCCGCCGCGGTCATCACCTGCTTGTCTTCGGCAGAAAAGCATTGCGGCATCTCGATCATCGATACGCTCAGGCTCCAGCCGGCAGCGCCTCGCTCCGAAGGGTCCGGAAGCGCGTCCCTGTTCTCGTCCCAGGTCAGGCGACCGGCGATGCTCCCGTTCGTCTCGGGCGCTTCGTCGAGGGTCATCAGCAGGTAGTGTATCGGCTCCGGCGTCGAGCCGTCCTCGACGGTCACGCCGAACCAGGTACTCGAGCTGGGCCAGGTGGCCATCCAGAGGTGAGGCTGACCGTCGCATGGAATGGAGACGGAATAATCGCCGGGCGCCAGACCGTCGAAATTGAACTCGCCGTTGCGGTCCGTTCTCGTCTCCACTGGGTCAGATTCCCCTTCGTCCGTTTCCTCTCGAAGCTCGACTCGCCAGTTTGAAAGCCCGGGCTCCACGTCCATCGGGTCGCCGTCACCGTCGAGGTCGTGGATGATGCGGCCGGAGATGCTGCCGCCACCGTCGGCTCGGACCGCCGAACCAGCGCCCCAAAAGGCAACCGCGAGAACCGCGACAGCGGCAGCAATCCCCAATAATAAGCGTCTGCTATACATTGAACTCTTCCCTCTGCTAGAACCGTCGCGCCCGCCGCCGGGCAGCATAGGCCAGCCCGACGGTGCTGGCCGCGGCAGCGATGGCGATTGTGGCGACAACGCACAGCAACTCATCCGTCGACGACGATGGACCGCCGCTACCCGTAAAGGGCGCGCCGATGGCGGCGCTCGAGGCGGGCCTGGACGGCTCCAACGTCGGCACTGGCTGCGGCGTCGGCGGCTCCTCCGTCGCCTCAGGCGCCTGCGGCGCGAAGCCGAAATCGACGCCAGTCCGCTGCTCGCCGTCTGCCAAGGCGACAAGGGACTCCGGGATACCGTCAGCGCCGGCAGGCGGATTGACCGCTATACCCGAGAGGAACAGCACGCCTACCATATAATTGCCAGCGGCCAAGCCTGAGAATTCATAGCGCCCATCGACAGCACTTCCGTCGAGGTTGGGCAAGACAAGCGAATACCCTTTGGGGGTTCGGTAGACAATCCCGCAGCCGCTACCCTCCACTAGAGGTTCCCCCTGGTCGTAGACGCCGCTCCTGTCAGAGTCGAAATAGACCGCCCCGGATATCGAAGCTGTCCCCTCGAGCGGTATGACGCCAATTGTGGCATCGGCCGTACCAGCTTCTGAAACATCGGCGTATATTCCCGCAAGCCAATCATTCTCCCCATCACTAAAGGTGCCGCTGTCCGGCGAGTATACGGCCCATTTCTTCAGCGGCGGGTTCTCCGGTACACCCGGCGCTAGCACCCAGCGCCCGCGGACGAGGCCGGCGAAATGGAAGCGGCCATCGGTGTCGGTCGTCACCGTCTTTATGCTTTCAGGGAAGCACGTCGGCTGATCCGGGAGATCAGCCGTCACCTCCCATCCACCTATGCCCGGCTCTGCTGCCTCCAGGTCGCCGTCGCGGTCTTCGTCCAGGACCACTCTGCCCGTAATGGTGGCCGTGTGCGGCCGGAATGGCGGAGCGTCAATTGGGATGACGGCGAAGCTGTCTTCAGCATGGGATCCGGGTTGCAGTGCGATGCTGTAGACACCGAACTCGTTTGACGTTCCGCCCCAAAGGCTCGGTTGCCTATCGCAAGGTAGGGTGACATCGTAGTCGCCGAGCGGGACGTTTCGAAACAGATAGCGTCCTTCTGCATCCGTCCTGGTTCCGCGCAGCAACGGTTCGTTGCCCGTGCTCTCCAGCTTGACGAACCACCCGGAGAGGCCCGGCTCATCCGTTCCGGCTGTGCCATCATGGTCCACGTCATTGACGACGCGGCCGGAGATGCTGCCCGTGTCTTGAGCGGCGACGGGCGCGGGGATGCTGCCGGCTGTGGCTACGACGACGAAGAGAATAACTCCCAGGGACAACAAGCGCCTATACATGGCTGCCTCCTTTGGGGGGAGAGGACGTCCCGCCGTCGCCCTCCGATCATTTCGTATAACGCGCAGAAGACCAAGAAGTTAACGCCTACCGGCTCGTTGACCGCTAATTGGCTCTCGCCTTAAGATACTGACGCGTCGCCCAATCCTGGAACCGGAGTTGCACCATGAGCATCGCCAGCATCATCGACCGGGCAAAGACAGACGGACGAAAGATCCTGACGGAGGTCGAGTCGAAGGACATCCTGGAGGAGGCCGGCATTCCCACGGCGCGGGCCCGTCTGGCGACGACCGCCGACGAGGCTGTTGCGGCCGCCAGGGAGGTGGGCTTCCCCGTCGCGCTCAAGGCCGCCTCGCCCGACATCACGCACAAGAGCGACGTCGGCGGCGTCAAGCTCAACCTGACGACACCCGACGAGGTGAAGGCCGCCTTCGACGAAATCATCGCCGCGGCGAAAAGGGCGCAGCCCGACGCGAAGATCGACGGCGTCTCGGTCCAGAAGATGGCGCGCCCGGGCATCGAGGTGATCATGGGCATGAGCCAGGACGCCCAGTTCGGGCCGGTGCTCATGTTCGGCCTGGGCGGCATACTCGTCGAGGTGTTGAAGGACGTCTCTTTCCGCCTCGTGCCGATAACGCCGCGCGACGCCCGTCAGATGGTCCAGGAGATCAAGGGGCGCCCGCTCCTGGAAGGCTACCGCGGGCAGGAGCCGGCGGACGTCGAGGCGCTGGAGAAGCTGCTGCTGCGTCTCTCCGACTTCATCGAGAAGCACCCGGAGATAGCCGAGCTGGATCTGAACCCCATCTTCGCCTACAAGGACGGCGCAGTGGCCGTCGACGCGCGCATCATCCTCTCCTGAGTAGTCGCGCGACCCTTCCTGCACCCAGACCCTGAGGGGAGACGCCGTCGTGAGCGAGACCGTCCGCAGACTGGAGAGAGTCCTTAACCCGCGCA
>JALHUB010000259.1 GCA_022865685.1 Dehalococcoidia bacterium
CAAGTGGGCGAAGGAGCAGCGCGGCGGCGCCTACGAGGTCATCTGCACCGAGAACGCCTTCCACGGCCGTACCCTGGCGACAGTCACCGCCGGCGGCACCGAGCGCTATAAGGCGCCCTTCACGCCGCTGCCCGAAGGCTTTCCCCCCGTCCCCTCCACCGACGCCGCGGCCATAGAGCGGGCCACCTCCGAGAAGACGTGCGCCGTGCTTTTGGAGCCAATCCAGGGCGAAGGCGGCATAGTCATCCCCGACGACGACTACTTCCCGCGGGTGCGCGCCTGGTGCGACGAACAGAACCTGCTGCTCATCCTCGACGAGGTCCAGACCGGCATCGGCCGCACGGGCTTGCTCTTCGGCTACCAGCACTTCGGCATCGAGCCGGACATCATCACGCTGGCGAAGGGCCTCGGCGGCGGCTTTCCGATAGGCGCGGTTCTGGCGAAAGAACACTGCGCCGTCTTCGTCCCCGGCGACCACGGCACGACCTTCGGCGGCAACCCGCTGGCGACCAACGTCGGCCATGCCGTCGTCAAGTACGTGCTGGATAAAGACGTATCAGGGAAGGCCGCGCGCGCCGGCGAGCTTCTCGGTCGCAAGCTGTTCGAGCTGGAGGACCGCTTCGATTTCATCACGGCCGTGCGCGGCAAGGGCCTGCTCTGGGGCGTCGAGTTCCGGCGCGACATGGCGGAAGAAGTGACGCTGGCCTGTCTCGGGGGAGGGCTCATCGTGAACAACGTGCGGCCGAACGTCCTGCGCTTGTCGCCGCCGCTGACGATAAGCGACGCCGAGCTGGAGCAGGGCCTGGCAATTCTGGAGCGTGTCCTTGCAAGGGGGTACGAGCTGGCGAAGACGTCGGAGTCGGCCTTCGAGCGCGACTGGGTGAGCAAAGAGGACGGCGCCTCCGAAGACGTGTAATCGATGCGAATGTAGGGGAGGACTTCAGTCCTCCACGACATGTCTCTCAAGAAAAGCTCGCCGTGGAAGGCTAAAGCCTTCCTCTAAATTGGCTGTGAACGGCGCTTGGATCAATGCGGGGTGTACGGGAGGACTTCAGTCCTCCCGTGGGTATCATGACGCCGAGGCTGGAAAGCCTCGGCTACGATTGGAGGATGAGATGGCTAAGAAGATTGTGCTTGCTTACTCCGGCGGCCTCGACACCTGCGTCGCAATCCGCTGGCTGAAGGAGGAACGCGGCTACGACGTCATCGCCCTGCATATCGACATGGGCACGGAGAAGGAGTTCGACGTCATCCACGAGCGCGCCATTGCCGCCGGCGCCGCCAAGGCCGTCTTCCGCGACGGCAAGGCCGACTTCATCCGCTACTTCGCGTTCCCCGCGCTCGCGGCGGGCGCTGTCTACCAGGGACACTACCCGCTGGCGACGGCGCTGGGACGCCCGCTCATCTCCAAGCTGATGGTCGACGTAGCGCGCGAGGAAGACGCCGCGGCGGTGGCGCACGGCTCCACCGGCAAGGGCAACGACCAGGTGCGCTTCGACGTAAGTGTCCAGGCCCTCGCGCCCGACCTGGAGATAGTAGCGCCCGTCCGCGAATGGGACATGAAGACGCGCGAAGACGAGATGGCCTACGCAGCGCGTCACAACATCCCCGTGCCCACAACCAAGGAGAGCCCCTACTCGACTGACGAGAACCTGTGGGGACGCAGCATCGAGTGCGGCGTCCTCGAAGACCCGTGGCAGGAGCCGCCGGAGGACATCTACGAGCTGACGCGCTCCGTGAAGGATGCGCCGGAGGAGCCGTCATACGTCGAGATCGGCTTCGCGCACGGCATTCCCGTCTCGCTGGACGGCGAGGAGCTTGACGGCGTGACCCTCGTCAAGCGACTCAACTTCCTAGCCGGTGAGCACGGCGTCGGCCGCGTCGACCTGGTGGAGGACCGCCTTGTGGGGATCAAGTCGCGCGAGATCTACGAGGCGCCCGCCGCCACCGTCCTTCTGGCCGCGCACGAGGCGCTGGAGCACCTGACGCTTTCGAAGCCGCAGATCCGCATGAAAGCGCGCGTCGCCCAGGAGTACGCCGACCTCATCTATAACGGCCTCTGGTTCACGGCCTACCACCAGGACCTCGTCGCCTTCGTCCAGAGCACGCAGCGTCACGTCACCGGAGCGGTGCGCATGCGCCTGCACAAGGGCCGCGCCGTGCCTGTCGGGCGGCGCTCGCCGAAGAGCCTCTACGACGTATCGCTCGCCACCTACGACAAGGGCGACGTGTACGACCAGAGCGCCGCTGTCGGCTTCATCAAGATATGGGGGCTGCCGGTGCGCGTCCAGGCCAGGGCGCAGCTACTGGCGGAGCCGGGCGAGCCGCTGCGAATCGCCAGTCCAGAGCAGTAGGGGCGCACGGCTGTGCGCCCACGGTCCTGCGCATGATGCCGTCGCACACCTCGCGGCACGGCCATGTGATACGATAAAGAAGAGACGTGTCGCCGTCGGTCGGCGCGCGAGGTGAGAGAGATGGCGTGGGAAATGTCCGGTTGGACCGTCAGCTTCTACGGCTGCACGGAGAAGGACGCCGACTGCCATGCCGGCAAATTCGAGGTCGTCCGTCCCGGTGAGCCCGTTCGCGAGGTCGAGGTGCTGACCACAAGCCAGATCGAGCGTATTCTGGCAGGCGAAATGGGGAAGAGGGTGCTCTCCGACGAGGAGCGGGAAACCATCCTCTCCGTGGCGGGAAAGCACCTCATAGAGCAGTGTATTGAGCAGGAAGGGCGTATACCGCCGGTCCTCTACCTGACGGGCCAGATACTCCTCTCCGAGGGCGCCGGGCGACGGTTGCTCCAGGAGTGCGGGCTAATCGCAAAGTAGCCGCCGGCCTGCCGGCAGGGTAGCCGGACCGCGAAACATATGATCCAAGCAGTCCTATTCGACTTGGGCGATACCCTTTGGCATTTCCCCCAGATGCCACCCATCGAGGTCATCCGCGGCGAGACCGTCCACCGCATCTCCGACTTGCTGCGCACCTGGGGCGTCGAGCCCGCCGGCGAGATCTTCTTCCTCGGACGCGACATCCGCGCCGCCATCGAAAAGGCGACGGACGATGCCTATTGGGGCGATCTCACCAGCCCGGATTATACGGCGCTCGCCGGGCGCGTCGCCGCCGAGAAGGGCCTCTCCATCACGGGCGCGCAGGCGGAAGAGCTCTGGCGCACCTGGAATCTGGGCGGCGTCTTTCTCGGGCGGCAGCTCTACCCCGGCGTCGCCGAGACGCTGCGCTGGCTGAAGGAGCGCGGCTATCGCATCGGCTCCGTGACGAATCGCGGGCTCGGCGGCGAGCCCTTCCGCGAGGAGTTGCGCCACCACGGCGTTCTCCACATTTTCGAGGTGCTGTCGATTTCCTGCGAGGTCGGCTACCTGAAGCCGCACCCGCGCATCTTCGAGCACGCGCTCGAGGCCCTGGGCGTCGACCCTGCGGACACTGTGATGGTCGGCGATTCCCTTCGCGCCGACGTGGCCGGCGCCAGGGCGCTGGGCATGACCGCCGTCTGGAAGCGAAACCATGTGTCGGCGCGCGGCGACCCGGAGCGCGACATGGCGACGTCGGAGGACGGCGACGCGTCGCAGCCGCTGATGGCGCCGGACTTCGTCGTCGAGGACCTCTGGGAGCTGACGTCGCTGCCGCTTTTCGCGGGTGCGTAGACGGCGACTTGGCAGAAGCGCCGCCATCGGCGACAATGGCGATGTCCTGACGCTGTGACCCTCGATCTGCCGAAGGAGCGGTGGGAATGCCTGACCCGAAAGGACGCGGAAAGCCCTGGAGCGGGCGCTTCGCGAAGAAAACCAACCCCCTCGTTGATGCCTACACCGGCTCTCTCGACATCGACGCCACACTCTACAGCCACGACATCCGCGCCTCGATAGCGCACGCCCGCATGCTGGCGCGACAGCGCATCATCCCGCGCGCCGACGCCAACGCCATCGTCCGCGGCCTGCGCGAGATCGAGCGCGAGATCGAACGCGGCGAGTTCCCCTTCGACGCGTCGCTGGAAGACATCCACACCAACATCGAGTCGCGCCTGGCCGACAAGATCGGCGACGCGGCGGGCCGACTGCACACGGCGCGCTCCCGCAACGACCAGGTCGCGACGGACCTTCGTCTTTCCACGAAGGACGCCATCGAGCACCTGATGGGCGCTATCTATGACCTGCAGTCCGCCCTGCTGGACATGGCAGAGCGACACAGCAGCGTCGTCATGCCCGGCTACACGCACCTCCAGAGGGCGCAGCCGGTGCTCCTGGCGCACCACCTGCTCGCCTACTTCGAGATGCTGGAGCGCGACTTCAATCGCTTCGCGGCCTGCTACGTCCGCACGAACGTGTTGCCGCTCGGCAGCGGCGCCCTGGCCGGCGTCCCCTATCCGTTAGACCGGGCGTCTGTGGCGAAGGAGCTGGAGTTCGCCGCGATCAGCCGCAACAGCATCGACGCCGTCTCCGACCGCGACTTCGTCGCCGAGTTCCTCGCCTGCGCCGCCATCTGCGCCATGCACCTCTCGCGGCTGGCGGAGGAGATCGTCCTCTGGTCGACGGCCGAGTTCGGCTTCATGGAGATCGACGACGCCTTCGCCACCGGCTCCAGCATCATGCCGCAGAAGAAGAACCCCGACGTCGCGGAGCTGGCGCGAGGCCGCACTGGGCGCATCTACGGCAATTTAGTCGGATTCCTGACGGTGCTCAAAGCGCTGCCGCTGTCCTACAATCGCGACCTTCAGGAAGACAAGGCGCCGCTCTTCGAGACCTACGAGAGCCTGCTGCTGACGCTGTTTGTCATGGCGGAGATGCTGCCCTCGATTCGCGTCAACGAGGAAGTCATGCGCGCCGCCGCTACCGCCGGCTACACCCTGGCGACAGACCTGGCCGACTACCAGGTGCGAAAGGGCGTGCCGTTCCGCGAGGCCCACCAGGCGGTCGGGAAGCTGGTGCGCTACGCTTCGGGGCGGGGCAAGGGGCTTTCGGAGCTGACACTGAAGGAGTACCAGCGCCACTCGCCGCTGTTCGAAGAGGACGTGCTCGGCCTCGACGTCGAAGCGTCGCTGCGGGCGCGTGACGTGCCCGGCGGCACGGCACCGCAACGGGTGGCGGAAGCGCTGAAGGAGGCGCGGCGGCGGCTCGCGACGGAGGAAGGGGAGAATGGCGAGTAGCCCCGTCAAGATCGCGCCCTCGATCCTCTCCGCCGATTACCTCCGGCTCGGCGAGCAGGTGCGGGAAGCGGAAGCGGCCGGCGCCGACTACATCCACGTCGACGTGATGGACGGCCATTTCGTCCCTAACATCACCATCGGACCGGTCGTCGTGGAGGCCGTCCGCCGCCAAACGGACCTGCCTCTCGACGTCCACCTGATGATCGAGGAGCCGGAGCGCCACGTCGAAGCGTTCGCGAAGGCGGGCGCGTCCATCCTGACGGTGCACCCGGAGGCGACGCTCCAGCTTCATCGCACGATCGAGATGATCCGGCGCCTGGGCGTCCGGCCGGGCGTCGCCCTGAACCCGGGCACCTCCGTCTCGCTGGTCGAAGCCGTGCTCGCGGACGTGGACCTCGTGCTGGTGATGAGCGTCGATCCCGGTTTCGGCGGCCAGGAGTTTATCGAGGGAGTGCTGCCGAAAGTGCGCCGCCTGCGCGGACTGCTCGATGGCGCGGGGTTTGCGGCGGAATTGGAGATCGACGGCGGCATCACGCCGGAGACGGCGCCGCGCTGCGTCGAGGCGGGCGTGCGCGTGCTCGTTGCGGGGACGGCGATTTTCAACGAGAAGGCGAGCGTCGCGGAGAGCATCGCGAGGTTGCGGGAGAGCGCCACGCGCGCCCTGGAAGGCGGCGGACAATAGATATCGTAGCGAGACTTTCCAGTCTCGGCCTCCGCGCGCTGGTGGGGGGTAGAAAAACGCCTCTGAGGGATGAATCCCTCAGCTTCCGAGAGGGCGTAATTGGCGAAAGCTGCGGGTTTCCACTCGCAGAACCGCAAACAACAGCACTCAGCCGCAACACCGGCGCAGGTTGGTCCACCTTAGACGGGCAGACCATATGGCTGATGGCCCTACATGGTCTTGGGGGGCAGCAGAAGAGAGACGGAAGGAGGCCGCCAGGCTTGGTTTTCGAGTCGCGCGCTGAGTTGAACGCGGAGGCTGGAAAGCCTCGGCTACGGGGTCTTCGGACGGCTGCGCTAGGCTCTGGCCTTCGACTGCGTGCGCAGAGGACATATGCGCCACCGCGGCCTGAAAGGCCGCGGCATGGAAACGGATCGGCTATCTCTGGGGTCGGCCAAATGGCGCGCAGTCCACGGAAAGGGCGAACCGGTGCCGCGTCCTTCAGGGCGCGGTGTAGAAACACACTACGGGAGTTGAGGGCGTTTCTTCTGGCGTCAGGCTCTGGCCTTCGACTGCGTGCGCAGGCAGCGGGTGCAGACGTTGAGCCTGATCGCCCGCCCGTCGAGGTAGACCCTCTGCTTGTGGACGTTCGGACGGAACATCCTGCTCGTCACGGGCGCCTTTCGCTCCCACCTACCGGCGTGCCGGTGGCGGATGTTGCGCCCGAAAACAGTCGTCTTGCCACAGATATCACACTTGCCAGCCATGGGGGATCCTTTGCGGGGTGAACTGATTCTTGCTAGAATTCGACTGCGATCCTAACACGCCGCGGCGGACGGAGGCAAGTTCCCATTGACCAGCGCTGAGTCGGATAGGCACGCCATGGCGACGGGAGTGCGAAGGCGCGGTCGCCACGCGACCACCTACTCCGGCGGGGAGCTGCGCGAGATGTTCGCCGCCGCGACGACCTGGCTCGAACAAAACGCCCAGGCCATCAACTCCATCAACGTCTTCCCCGTCCCCGACGGCGATACCGGCACTAACATGTACCTCACGATGCGCGCCACGATGGACGAGGCGTATCAGAGCGGCAGCGAGGCCGCTAACGTGGTCGCCGGAGCGATGGCGAAGGGCGCTCTCATGGGGGCGCGCGGCAACTCCGGCGTCATCCTCTCTCAGATCCTGCGCGGTTTTGCCGATGGCCTCTCCGAGAAGGAGCGGTTCGACAGCCGCGACTTCGTCGCCGCGCTCGACCAAGCCGCTGTCAGTGCCGACCGCGCCGTCAGCCATCCCGTCGAAGGGACGATCCTCACCGTCATGCGCGCCGTCGCAGCAGCAGCCCGCGAGCGTTCCAGGAAGCTGCGCGGCAATCTCAAGAACGTGCTCGCCGCCGCCGTCGACGCGGCGAAGGACGCCGTCGCGAAGACGCCGAGCCTGCTGCCGGCGCTGCGCGAGGCCGGCGTCGTCGATGCCGGCGGACAGGGGCTGTACGTCATGCTG
>JALHUB010000260.1 GCA_022865685.1 Dehalococcoidia bacterium
CTAGAAAGCCTGGCCTAAGCGTCGCTGCGTGGCCAAGCGCTCCGCACCGCCCTGGGAGAGTGCAGGGAGGGCATCGCCCTCCCTGCCGGGGGTTTGAGGGGGTGTCCCCCTGATTCCCGATAACACAGCTAGGGCGGGAGGGTGGGAAGAGGATGCGGATTCTGGCAGCAGCGGCAGCGGGAGGCGGGGAGTGTCGCCCCAACGCCCGCCCAGATATGATATATTGAGATTACGGCCGGCTGCTGGTGGCGGGGCCACAGCCTGAGCGGATAGCAGGACACGCGGGCGCCCACGACGGGCGCCCCTCCGGAGAACAAGGACTTGTTCGATACCGTAACCTCGGCCCGGGCCCTCATGGGCATGGCCCGCGGATTCCACATCGTCTTCGCCACCATCGGCATCGGACTGCCGCCGCTGCTATTCGCCGCCGAGGGGCTCTACCTGCGCACCGGCAAGGAGTTCTACCGCGTGATGGCCAAGCGATGGGCCGTCGCCACTGCGGTGCTCTTCGCCGTCGGCGCCGTCTCCGGCACCATCCTCTCGTTCTCCTTCGGCCTCCTCTGGCCGAGCTGGACGGAATTCGCGGGCGGCATCATCGGCCTCCCCTTCTTCCTGGAGGGCTTCGCCTTCTTCACCGAAGCGATCTTCCTCGGCCTCTACCTCTATAGCTGGGACAAACTCTCGCCCAGGGCGCACTGGCTCTGCACGATTCCCATTGCCGTCGCCGCTCTTGGCTCAGCGTTCTTTATCATCAGCGTCAACTCCTGGATGAACCAGCCGACCGGCTTCGACATCGTCAACGGCGTCGTCACGAACGTGAACCCGACGGCCGCCATGCTGACGAGCCGCGCCTTCCCCTACGAGTTCACGCACGGCGCCCTCGCCGCCTACGTCGCGATGGGCCTGGGCATCGCCGGCGTCTACGCCCTCGCCATGCTGCGCGGCGACCGCTCCGACTATAACAAGAAGGCGCTGATGCTCGGCCTGGGGCTGGCCGCCGTCTTCGCGCCGCTGCAGGTCGTCACCGGCGACCTCAGCGCCCGCCACCTGGCGCACCGACAGCCCGAGAAGTTCGCCGCCATGGAAGGCCAGTATGCGACCGAGAAGGGCGCACCGCTGCGCATCGGCGGCATACCCTTCCCCAACGACCACGAGACGAAGTTCGCCATCGAGATCCCCAAGCTGGCCAGCTTCCTCGCCTTCGAAGACTTCAACGCCGAGATCAAGGGCTACGACAGCTTCCCGCCAGACGAGGTCCCCAACATCTTCCTGGCCCACTTCCCCTTCCAGATCATGGTGGCGCTCGGCTTCACCTTCGTCGGCGTGTCGGCCTTGTTCTGGGGGCATGCCTGGTGGAAGAAGAGGATCGACCCGCCGCGACTGCTGCTTGCCCTTCTCGTCGCCGTGGGCGCGCTCGGCTTCGTCGCCATCGAGGCCGGCTGGTTCGTCACCGAGTTCGGACGACAGCCGTGGGTGATCTATCACATCATGAAGACGTCCGGCGGCGCCACCTCACGCGACGGCATCTGGGTGCTGCTCATCGTATTCGGCTTCGTCTACATGGCGCTGACCGCCGGTATGGCGGGCGTTCTACTGCTGCAGCAGCGCGGTCGCACACAGACGCCGCGAGCGTCATAGGAGGCACGATTGGCCCTCCAGGAGATAGCAGCGATCGTTGCGCTGACGGGCGTCATGGCGTACGCGATCTTCGGCGGCGCCGACTTCGGCAGCGGCATCTGGTCGGCGCTGGCCGGCGGCCCGCGCGCGGGTGGGCAGCGAAACGCCCTCTACAAGGCGATAGGCCCCGTGTGGGAGACGAACAACGTCTGGCTCGTCTTCATCATCGTCGTTCTGCTGATGGCGTTCCCGGGCGCGATGGCCGACCTCTTCACGGCGCTGCTCGTGCCGCTGTCCGTCGGCCTTATCGGCGTCGTCTTCCGCGGCGCCGCCTTCGCCTTCCGCAACTTCGGCCGCGAATCGGGGGCGCGCGAGGCGCCGGTGCACGGCATCGTCTTCTCGATGGCCAGCGTCATCGCGCCGTTCGCCTTCGGCGTGGCGCTGGGCGCGACGGCGGGCGGCGAGATAAAGCTCAACGACGGGGGTGCCGTCACATCCGGCCTCTGGGCGCCCTGGCTGCGCGCCCTGCCGCTGCTGTTCGGCGTCACCGCCGTCGCCGTCTGCTCCTACCTGACGATGAGCTACATGACAACCCGCTCCGCCGGCGATCTGCGCGAAGACTTCCGCGTGCGCGGTCTGCTGGCGGGCGCGGCCGTCGGCCTGCTGGCGGTGGTAACGCTGGCGGTCTCTTACTGGGACTCGCGCGACTTCTGGGACCTCTGGCAGCGACCCGCCCCTCTGGCGATGTCGGGCGTGGCGCTGGTGGCCGGTCTGACATCGATGTTCGTGCTCTGGCGGCGCTGGTACGCGCTGGCTCCGGCGGCAACCGGCGGCGCGATGGCGTTGCTCGTTGCGGCATGGGGGGTCATTCAGTACCCCTACTTCATCGTGCCGAGCGAGAAGATCTTCGACGTGGCGTCGAACGACGCGATGATCCGCTCGTCACTGGTCGGGCTGCTGTGCGGCGCGGTGATACTAATACCGTCGCTGCTGCTGCTGTACCTCAGCTTCGTCGCAGAGAGCGCGGAGGAGGCGCCCGAGAGCTAACCCTGCTTGCCGGTGCGGCTCGCGGGCTGCTAGAATATGTTGGGGCTGGTTCCCGAGGGCCAGCCCTTTTCGGTGTTATGTAATGAACCTGAGTGGCCTCCTGCCCTTAATCGAAGAGGCGCTCGACGGGGAGCGCATGTCGCGGCTGCTGCATTCGGGTAAACGCGCGCCGTCCGGCCCCCTCATTGTCGGCGTGCCCGACGGCGCCAAGGCCGCGCTCATCGCCCTCCTGGCGCAGCGCATCGACGCGCCGCTGGTAGTCGTCACCGCGCGGTCGAATCGCGCCGCCGCTCTCGTCGAAGAGCTGGCCGCGTGGCTCGGCAGCGACGAACGTCTGCACCTTTTCCCGCGTCGCGCCGCTCTCCCCTACGAGCGCATCGCTCCCGACGCC
>JALHUB010000261.1 GCA_022865685.1 Dehalococcoidia bacterium
ATCACCGACGATCAGTTAGGCTGATTTCCCTACTGATGCCGGGCCAGCGGATGCCCCGCTTCGCATGAGTAGCACTGGCAGGAGGAAAGACGAATGAACCTCGACGACCTGAAGCAGCGGCTCATCGAAGGGGACGCCCCGGGCACCGCGGCGATGACCAAGGAAGCGCTGGAGTCGGGGCTGCCTGCTCAGAAGATCCTCAACGAAGTCCTTATCCCCAGCATGGGAGTTGTCGGTGACCTGTTCGAGAAGAACGAGTACTTTGTGCCGGAGCTGCTGCTCGCCGCGCGGGCCATGTACGGCGCCCTCGACCTGCTGCGCCCGAAGCTGACGGAGGGCGACTACCAGCCTACGGGGAAGGCCGTCGTCGGCACGGTCCAGGGCGACCTGCACGACATCGGCAAGAAGCTGGTCATGATCATGCTGGAAGGCAACGGCTTCGAGGTCGTGGACCTGGGTACGGACGTCGCGCCGGAGAAGTTCCTAGAGGCCGTTAAGGAGAGCGGCTCCAGGCTCGTCGGGCTATCGGCGCTCCTCACCACTACGCTCCCGGCGATGGAGAGGACGGTGCGGGCCTTGAAAGAGGTCGACTCGTCGATCAAGGTCATGATCGGTGGCGCGCCGGTCACCCAGGCCTTCGCCGACAGCATCGGCGCCGACGGCTACGGCCGCGATGCCAGCGCCGCCGTCGCTCTCGCGCGTCAACTGCTCGGGAATGCCTGACGACGGAAAGCACAAGCCTCTTCACGTCGCGCTCGAGGGACTGGGCCTCGAGGTCCAAGTCGTCCCCGGAATCTCCCTGCTCGACGCCGTGCGTGCGGCGGGCCTTGCCCTCGACTCCGAGTTCGGCGGGCGCGGTACCTGCGGCGAGTGCCGTGTCCGATTCCTCCAAGGCACGCCGCGGCCGACCGTCGAAGACGCCGCGCTGCTGTCGCAGGACGAGCTCGACGGGGGCTGGCGGCTGGCCTGCCAGACGTTCCTCACCGCCGACTGCCGCATAGCGCTTCCGCAGCGGGTGGCCCATGCGCGCCGTCGCAAGATACGGATTCTGACCGCCGCCGCGGGCCTGCCCACCACAGGACGCCCCACGCTCAGCGGCTACGGCATAGCGGTCGACGTCGGCACCACCACCGTCGTCTGTTATCTGATGGATCTGGCGCGGGCGCTTCAGATCGGTGTGGCGTCGTTCGCCAACCCGCAGTCCGCGTTTGGGCCGGACGTCATCTCACGCATAACCTACGCCCACCGCGGCCCGGCTGAGCTCCGCGAGCTGCAGCGCCGGCTCGTCTCGCACCTTGACAGGAACTTCGCTTCGCTCTGCAAGGGCGCCGGCATCGCTCCCGAGTCCGTCTCCAGGGTCACGGCCGTCGGCAACATGACGATGATGCACCTCCTGCGCGGCGTGGACCCCTGGCCGCTGGGCGTCGCGCCCTACGAGCCCGTCTTCCTGGAGCTGCCGCCGTTTCCGGCGCGAGAGATCGGCTTCAAGCGTTTCGGCGGCTGCGAGATGCACATTCTGCCCGGCGTGGGCGGGCACGTCGGCTCCGACGTCGTTGCCGGCGTAATGGGCCTCGACCTGACGCGGCGGCCGGGCATCTCCCTGTACATGGACCTGGGCACGAACGGCGAAGTCGTCCTCTGCTCGAAGAAGGCGATGGCGGGCGCCTCCTGCGCGGCGGGCCCGGCGTTCGAAGGCGTTCACATCCACTCCGGCATGTCGGCGTTTCCCGGCGCCATCGAGCGCGTGGACGAGGAAGACGGCCGGCTGCAGCTAGACACAATCGGCGACGCCGACG
>JALHUB010000262.1 GCA_022865685.1 Dehalococcoidia bacterium
CCCGTCGACGCAACATGGGCGTTCTTCTTCCCACCCGCCCGCCCTAGCGGTGTTCTGTGAAATCAAGGGGACACCCCTTGGACCCCGACAGGGAGGGATTCTCCCTCTCTGTACTCTCCTTCTGGGCGCGAAGAAAGGCTTTTGCGTCAGGCTGGGGGTTTTCAACCCTCAGACTGTTCCTCCTCCCCTCGCTCGGCGTCCCTGACCGCTTGTCGCGCTTGCCAATGAACCGCCCATGAGGTTGGTCATTGGGTTACCGGAATATCCCCCACCTGATCTTGGAGAATTCGCCGTCGTTCCACGATGAGTTCATGTAAGGCCTGACTCAATGCGGCATATGCCTTGTTGAATTCTCGGTAGGGATGTTTCGCGAGTACCTTTCGCGCTTTCACGAACTTCCCCGCGTAATCAGATGTCATTCGCGCAAGGGTTGGAGCGATCAACGACACCGCACCATCTGCGAAACGCTCAGCTTCCTCTGGAGACCTGCATTGCTTCATTTGTACCGCGGCCAGGGCGTCGGAATGCGCGTAGCTGCACATCCATCCATATAAAGCTTGTCCCCATTGCGGGCCAAAGACCCGAGCTGCCATGGAACTCATCGTATTTCCCGGGTGCCAATCGTGCCCAGCAAGAACTCGTTCCTGTGTTCTTGACTTCAGTCTCTGGAAGTGAGCCGTCTTCCGAATGCGTCTGCGATACTTCTCGTTCGCTACTCTATCGCGAGCTATCTGCTGAAGGCCCCGTTCTGTAATGGTTGGGAATGACTCGCGTCTGGTGAACCCAGCTAGCATCCACGCACAATATCGAAACTCGAATTCATCTTGGCTCTTAGGATCGATGTACAGATAATGAAACGTCAAATAGGTTTCCACGCAGGCTCGAGCAAGCACTTGGATGGACGGCCAATCCAGCACTTCGATTTCTCCACCCATGTCTGTGATCGCCGCTTTCGTATGACGAGTCCAGAGCGCGAAAGCGGTCAGGGAGTGTTGGAATAGCTTTCGGGCGAGGATATCTGCGTATACGAAGCCAGGGTCTCTCGCCTTCTTGCCTGTGAGAGCGTCAACAACTGCGAGGTTAACGACTAGCAACTTCTCGAAGTGATCTCTTTCCATATCGAACTCCTGCCGTGCCGGCTAGGCCGTTATCTCCTCGCCGCCGTCTACGCCGATGACGTTGCCCGTCATCCAGTACAGCCGCTCGTCGCAGAGCGCCGCGAGCGCCTTCGCCACGTCCTCAACCGTCGTCGCGCGACCGCTCGGGTTCTGCTCCTGCGCCCGCTCGTAGAGGGCGACGGCGCCCGCGATTTTGCGCATCGCCGGCGTGTCGGTGATGCCGGCGCGGATGGCGTTGATGGCGATGCCGACAGGCGCCAGCTCGCAGGCAAGTTGTCGCACGTGCGACTCCAGCGCCGCCTTCGCCGCCGATACCGGCCCGTAGTTCTTGATCACGCGCGTCGAGCCGGAGCTGGTCATCGCGAACACGCGGCTCCCCCGACGCATCAGCCCTAGCGACATCAGGTCCTGCACCCAGGAGACGAGGCTATTCCCCATCACGTCGAGCGTCATCTCCATCTGGCGCTGGCTCACCGCCTGCTTCGGGTTGCCGGCGACGTAGGGCAGCAGCGTCCCGAACGCCAGCGAGTGCATGAAGACGCGGACGTAGGCGTCGTCGCCCTGCGTGCGCACGGTCTCGCGAATCGATTCGAGCGTGGCGGCGCGCTTGGCGGCGTCGGCGGCGTTGCTGTTGAAGAAGACGGCCCGCCGGCCCAGCGCCTCGACCTTTGCGACGACCCGCTGTGCGTTGGGCAGCGTCGAGCGCAGGTCGAGGTGGACGCCGAAGACGTTCATGCCGCTGCGCGCCAGCTCGACGGCCGTTGCGGCGCCGAAGCCGCTGGAAGAGCCGAGGATGAGCGCCCATTCATGACTTTCGTTGGTCAAAGCAATGCCTCCTTGTTGCTGTGATGGCCGGCGAGCAGAAGGGGACGGTTCAAGACAAGTCCAGCGACCGGAGGTGGTCTTTCAGTTGAGGGGCAAGCTCCGGACGCTGGAGCGCGAGATCGATCGACGCCTGGAGGAGGCCGAGCGGCCTTCCTGTGTCGTACCGCTTGCCGTGGAAGCGACAGGCGAAGATGGGCTTCTCCTTCAGCAGCAGCGCC
>JALHUB010000263.1 GCA_022865685.1 Dehalococcoidia bacterium
ATGGCGAAGATCCCCGCAGTGCTCGTGGTCGACCAGGACGCCAAGACCCGCTACGACATCAAGCGGCTGGTCAAGGCATCGCGCTTCACCGTCGCCGGCGAGGCGGGCTTCGGCACCGACGCCGTCTCCCTGGCCGTCGAGCTGGAGCCGGACGTCGTGCTGCTGGGGATGCACGAGCCGGTGGTGCGGTCGCTGCAGACCGTGGAGTCGCTGCTGAACGCGCTGCCGGAGACGCCGATCATCGTCTACTCCTCGTCGCGTGAGATCGACCTGGCGCGGCGGGCGATGCTGGCGGGCGCGCGCGACTTCCTGACGATGCCCGCGAACGCGGAGGACATGGGCAAGTCCATCGTCGCCGTCCTCGAGTCGGAGGAGCGGCGGCAGATGCGGCTGCGGGGCCAGACGGCCGCCTGGGGGCCGCAGGGGAGCGTGATCACCATCTTCGGCGCCAAGGGAGGCGTCGGCAAGACGACGATCGCCGTGAACCTGGCGGCGGCGCTGAGGGAGGAGACGGGGCAGGCGGTGGCGCTGGTGGACGGCGATAACGGCTTCGGCGACGTCAGCGGCATGCTGGACATGACGCCGGAGCGCACCATCGTCGACCTCGCCCGCGACCTCTCGAAGGTGACGCGGGAGACGCTGCCCAACTACCTGGCGCGGCACGCGAGCGGGCTGGACGTGCTGGCCGCGCCCGCCCAGACGATGGCGTGGCGCAGCGTCAAGCCGGAGGACTTCCGCAAGGCGATTGAGATGCTCTCCAAGAGCCATGACATCGTCGTCATCGATACGGCGGGCCTCCTGAATGACATCACGCTGGCGGCGCTGGAATCGGCGTCGCTGGTGCTGTGGGTGGTGACGACGGAGTACGCGAGCGTCCGCGATTCGCTGCGGGCGCTGGAGGCGCTCCGCTCGACATCCTATCCGGAGGAGCGTATCCGGATCATGGTGAACGACCTGGCGACGCGCGACGGCGTCGGCACGAGCACGATCGGAGAGACGCTGGGGCATGAGATCTTCTGGCGGGTGCCCTTCGACCAGCGGGTACGGCAGGGCGCCCAGATGGGCGAGCCGGCGGTGCTGGGTCATCCGTCCGCGCCGGGGGCCCGCAACCTGACCGACCTCGCCCGGACGGTGGTGGGAATCAGACCGCCGCGCCGGGGGCTGTTCGAACGCCTGGGGCTGTTCCGCCGCCGGGCGCCGGCGAAGCGAAGCAACGGCGAGACCAAGACAAAGGAGAACGAGACCCAATGAACCATCTAACCGGTGAGAACAACCATCAGGTGGACGACGAAATCGAGGGTGAGGAGACGCTGACGGCGCAGGATTTCGAGATCGTCTTCGCGGTCCACCAGCACCTTCTCCGGGAGATGGACCTCCAGGCGGTAGAGAAGCTGGACACGGCCCAGGCGCACGAGGCGGTGGAGCGGGCGGCCCGCGCCCTCATGGGCGAGATAGCGCCGTCGGTGTACGGGGAGGAGAAGGAGCGGATCGTGCAGCGGGTGGTCGACGAGGCGATCGCCCTGGGGCCGATCGAACCGCTGCTCGCCGACCCGACGATATCCGAGGTGATGGTGAACGCGCCCGATGAGGTGTTCTACGAGCGCGACGGCGTCATCTACCTGTCGGACGTGCGCTTCCGCGACAAGGTGCACAT
>JALHUB010000264.1 GCA_022865685.1 Dehalococcoidia bacterium
CCGCCGCCATTGCCGCCCTGATCATCGTCGTCGCGTTCTCTTATCGTCAGACCGTGCGAGCTTATCCCAGCGGGGGCGGCTCCTACACCGTTGCGCGCGAGAACCTGGGTACTCTCGCCGGGCTGACAGCGGCAGCAGCGCTCATGGTGGACTACGTGCTGACGGTTGCCGTTAGCGTTTCAGCCGCTGTCGCTGCTGTCACCTCCGCAGCTCCTGACCTGTACGATGAACGGCTCGTCCTCGCCATTATCGGCGTCTGGATTGTCGTCCTAGGTAACCTGCGGGGCGTTCGCGAGTCAGGAACTCTCTTCGCCATACCCACCTACCTGTTCATAGCCAGCTTCGCAGCGATGCTCCTCACCGGCTTCGCCCGATATGCTGCTGGCGTGGAAATGCATCCATCCGATACAGGAATCAGCACAGCTACAGGCTCTTTGGGGATGCTGCTGATTCTGCGAGCCTTTGCCTCAGGATGCTCTGCTCTTACCGGACTGGAGACTGTTGCTAACGGCGTCCCTACCTTCAAGCCACCAGAATCGAAGAATGCCGCGACAACAATGGCCTGGATGGCCGCTATACTCGCGACTTTCTTCATAGGCGCGACCGTCCTGGCGCACCTCTTCAAAGTCACGCCGTCAGAGCAGCCGACCGTCATCTCCCAAATCGCAAAGAGTGCGTTCAGTGGAACGCCTCCTTACTACCTGGTCCAGGCAACTACCATGCTCGTCCTTCTCATGGCCACGAATAGCAGCTTTGCCGGCTTCCCTCGCCTGGCATCGGTCATGGCTCATGACGGGTTCTTGCCGCGGCACATGATGTTCCGCGGTGATCGCCTGGCATTCTCTACCGGCATCATTCTCCTTGGCGTTCTGGCGAGCGTGCTGATTTTCGTATATACGGCGGACACCCACCGATTGATTCCGCTCTACGCAGTCGGCGTATTCATATCGTTTACTCTCTCTCAAAGCGGCATGGTTGTTCATTGGCTCCGTTCGCAGGACAAAGGCAGATATCACAGCATGATCATCAACGCCATCGGCGCCATCGGTACCGCTGTGGTCGTCGTAGTCGCCGCCGGCACCAAGTTCACCCACGGCGCCTGGATGGTGCTGCTGGCCATCCCCGTCATCGTCCTGATGTGCGTACAGATCTACCGCCACTACCGCCGGGTCAACGGGCAACTGGAGATTCGCGAGGGTGACTTCGACCAGTTGCAGGGCGTGCCCGTAAGCGGCAGCTCGCAGACGGTCATCGTGCCGGTGGAGGCGCTGGACAGGGCAGTGCTGCGGACCATCGAGTACGCGCGGTCGCTATCGCAGAACGTGACGGCGGTGCACATCACGGACGACGTCCAGGAGGCGGAGACGCTGCGGGCACAGTGGGAGGAGACCATCCCGGACGTGCCGATCGTCATCGTCGAGTCTCCCTACCGGGCGCTGGTTGCGCCGTTCCTCGCCTACGTCGACGCCGTGGACCGGGCTAACCCGCAGGGTCGCATTACCGTCGTGCTGCCGGAGTTCGTAGCGCCGCATTTCTGGCAAAACCTCCTGCACAACCAGCCGGCCGTTCGACTGCGGCGCGCTCTTATGCGGCGGCCGAACACGGCGGTCGCCAACGTCCTCTACCACCTTCGCTAGGAAGGCAGCGGCCGTGGCCAAGCCCAAGCTCAAGTCTAAGCTCAAGCCCAAGATTCGGATAATCCTCTACACGGGCAAAGGCGGCGTCGGCAAGACGAGCGTCTCGGCGGCGACGGCGTTGCGGGCCGCTCGCCTGGGCTACCGGACGCTTGTCATGAGCACTGACTCCGCTCACAGCCTCGGCGACAGCTTCGACGTGCCCGTCGGCGGCGACGTCGTCAAGATAGCCGATAACCTCTGGGCGCAGGAGCTGGACGTCTTCAAGGAGATCGACCGCCACTGGGGGACGCTGGAAGAGTACATCAAGATAGTCATGGCCTGGCGCGGCATCGACGAGGTGCTGGCGGAGGAGATGGCGGTCCTCCCGGGCATGGAGGAGCTGGCAGGGCTCGTCCACCTCATCAACTACTACGAGGGGCAGGAGTACGACGCCATAATCGTCGACTGCGCTCCGACGGGCGAGACGCTGCGGCTGCTCAGCTTCCCGGACGTGATGCGCTGGTGGCTGCATCGTATTCTTCCCATCCAGCGCACGGCGGCGCGCATCGCCCGGCCGGTGCTGACGCGCGTCACCGACCTGCCGTTCCCGGAGGACGACGTCTTCGAAGCGCTGAAGGACCTCTTCGAACGGCTGGATAAGATGCGCGACATTCTGACGGACGCCGATATCTCCTCCATTCGCCTGGTGATGAACGCGGAGAAGATGGTGATCAAGGAGGCCCAGCGCACCTTCACTTACCTCAACCTCTACGGCTACCCGACCGACCTGGTGGTCTGCAACCGTCTCAGTCCCGAAGACGTGACCGACGCCTACTTCTCGGCCTGGACGGAGAGCCAGGAGCGCTACTACTCGATGATCGAAGAGGGGTTCAGCCCGCTGCCCATCCTGAGGGCGCCGCTGATGGACCAGGAGGTCGTGGGGCTGGAGATGCTGGAGCGCTTCGGCGCCGCCATCTACAACGACAGCGACCCGACACGCGTCCGCTTCCAGGGCCAGACCCAGGACATTCGCCAGGAGGACGGCGACTACCTGCTGACGGTGTTGCTTCCTTTCACGAGCAAAGAAGACGTCTCGCTCTCGCAGGTCAGCGACGAGCTGATCGTGCGCGTGGGTAACCACCGGCGTAACGTCATCCTGCCGAGGGCCCTGGTCGGAATGCAGACAAAGAGTGCTAAACTGGAAGGTGACCGGTTGACAATTCGCTTCGTGCGGCGGGACTGACGCGGCCCGCAGAAACGAAATGTAGGGGAGGACTTCAGTCCTCCCGTGGCCGCTTTTCCAGTAGCCGAGACTTTCCAGTCTCGGCTGACCTCGCAAAGGAGGCCAGCATGGCAGAGAAGCTGTTCGAGTGCGAGTGGACGCCCGAGGGGGAAATAATCCTCCGCATCAAGAAGCCGGGTATGGGCGTGCTGACGCCCGAGGTGCGTGCGCACATGCTGGGGGCGCGCAAAGAAATGCTGAGCGCCCTCCGCAGCCTCATCGACGCTGCCCTGGACAAGATGGAAGAAGAAGAAGCCCCCCGCACGCGGCGCACCACCATCAAGGTGGAGTAACGCCCGCCTCGGCGAGTAGCCTGTCCAGATCGCCCTCGCTCCTTATGCCCGCGACGGCGCGTATGAAGTCGCCCAGCGAGGCGCTCTTCTGGCGTAGCTCCTGCAGCTTCGGCCCGACGGGGCTGCTCGACGCCCCCGTTGTTCCATAGAGCCCGTAGAACGCGAAGAAGGCCTGGTTGATCTTGCGGAAGTAGTGGCCGTGCGCCGCCAGGAACTGCCGCGTCTCCTCCATCTGCGCCTCCGCCTCCGTCACCTTTCCCTGCGCCAGCAGACCGTCGACGCCGAGGCGTAGCTGCCGCAACACCTGGTCGACGTCAACTCCGTCCTGTGCCGGCTGCGCGGTCGGCGAGGGCGCCGGCGTGGGCGTCGACGACGCCAGCGGATACGCCGCCTCGACGAGGGACCCCATCTCCGTCCCGACGATGTCCGCGACCGTTTCGTTGACCGTCCGCAGCGTGTCGTTGGCGAAGTAGCGCGCTCCCAGGGGATGGAAGTAGAGGTAGCCGTGCATCCATTCGTGGGAGGCGACCTGGAGCGCGCTCAGGTAGTCGTCGGTGGGCTCGATTATCGCCGGATAGGCGCCGACACCGCCCGTCGGCACGACGAGCGCCGAAACGTTGCCCGACTTCGCCTCAGCGTCGTTCTCCAGCCGTTGCGCCTCCTCGAGCGTCAGGTCGCTGCGCAGCAGCGTCGCCTTATCCTCGACGATGCGGTCGCGCGGCGAGATGATGAGCACGTGGGGCGGGTCCTCGAACTCGAAGTCGACCGGCGGGAAGAGCCAGTGGACGCGAGAGAAGAGGGGAAGTGTCGTCTCGATGCCGAGGCTGGAGGCGATCGACGAGATATGCCCTTCCAGGATCGCCTGCACGCGGTTCTCTATGGCGTCGCGTTCGGCGCCTGTCTGCCGCAATCGCTGCGACGTGGCGCGCTGGTCTTCCGGCGTCGCGTTGGTGGCGCTTTCCCGCGAAAGCTCCGCCTGCAGGGCGTCGACGTCGTGCTGGAGCTGGAGATAGCGCGCGACATCGGCGTTGTCATCTTCGCGGGTGGAGTCGTCGCCGAGGTGTCCCGCCAGGTAGAGCCACTTATCGGGGAAGTGACGCACCTCCCAGACGCCGAGGTTGTACTCGTCCCTCGACAGCGGCAGACCGAGGAGGTTGAGAACCTGCCAGCTCGCGAGCGCGGCTACGAGGACGATGGCGGCCAGCGCCGACGCCGGGACGAACTGGACAGGAAGTCGCTTCATCGTCGAATCGGGGCGCGCGCCCGCCTGCCCGCCTCTGGAGGGTGCGCCCCTACAGCGAGGATAGCACCGCGCTCCCGCCCGTGCCAACGAGCCGGACCACGACCGCGTCGCTTTGAGGGCGCGTTCCGGCGCATAACCAGTAGCCGAGGCTTTCCAGCCTCGGCGTTCCCCGGCCAAGGCCAGACTGGGTATTGTCGCCCACGGTGTTCTCTCGACGCCCCGGTAGCGCCGGTTTTGAGGGCGCGTTCCGGCGCATGTTATAATCAGGCGCTGGGATTCTCGGCGGACAGGTGATCGCGGCTTGACGACAGTGGCAGACTCCTCGCGGCAGGGCGGCGCAGGCCTGGAGGCGCGCCTCATCGCGTTCGTCTTCGATACCATCATTCTGGTCGCTTTCCTGGCGATCTTCGCCATTGTTGCGATGTTCCAGCTACTGGCGCGCAGCAGCTTCGGCGACGCCGACCCACCGGATTCCGCCTACTACGCCGCCCTGGGCATCATCGCCGGTGTCGTTCCCTTCTGGCTCGTGTTCAACGTCTGGCTGCAGTCGTGGCGAGGCCAGACCGTCGGCAAGTACATCGTGGGCATACGGATAGCGCGCGACGACGGCGGCCGGCCGGGCGTCATCAGGACGTTCGCCCGCCTGTTGCTGCTGGACCCGGTGCTGTTCCATCCGCTGCTGGCGGTCCCCTGGGCGCTGCTGGTGGTTTACGGGACCATGCTGACGTCGAACACGCTGGTGCTCGTGGGCACCTTGACGGTGCTCCTCCTGTCGGTGATCGCTGCGCCGGTGGCGCTGGCGGCGATACTCTCTGACGGACGGCATCGCGCCCTCCACGACCGCATCGTAGGGACGCTTGTAGTCGCTGACGCCTAGGCAGGCGCGAAGAGAGCAAGAGATGACAGAGGCCGAGGTCCAGGACCAGGGGAAGCCTGGAGCGACGTCGCTGACAGTCACGCTGGGGACGGGGTTCTGGCGCGTGTTCTTCAAATGGGCCATCGGTCTGCTCCTGGTATCGACACTGGGCGTCCTTCTCCTGTCCGTCGACGCCACGCAGTTGACCGCGGAGGGTACTGCCCACAAGGCATTGCGCCGCACCGTCGCCAGCCTGACGGAGATCGACACCCTGATCGCTGAGCGCGGAGACATGGTGACGACATCCGCCGATAGCGGCGGCTCTGTGGCGTCTCTGCTCGTGGGTTTCCCCATCGACGTGCCGCTGAGCGAACAAGAAGCGCAGAGCCTATCCACGTCCGAGCTGCGCGACGTCATCCTCGACCGTTCGGCCGATAGGCTATACGCGGTCGGCTTCTCGGCCTTCAGCGAGGGAGGCCAGGGCTCCGCCGACGTCCAGATCCTGTCCCCGCCGGGGGCCGTGCGCTACACCGCCGGCCTCTTGACCGAGGACAACCACGAGGTCATGCGCGTCGTCATGGCGGTGGTCGCCGGCCTGGCGGGGCTGCTGGCGCTGGCGCTGGTCCTCTTGAGCCGCGGCTACGGCCGGCTCACGAGCCTCGGCGCGGCGGCTCTTGCCGCGTCTCTCCCGCTCCTGATGCTTTCGGTGGCGGTGCGTTTCATCTTGCGCCTGGCATCGGAAGAGGAGAGCGATTACCTCACGGCGCAGCTCTACGCGCTGGGACGGGACGTCGCCTGGCTGCCGATCCGGAACGCAATCGCTTTCACCTGCCTGGGAGCGATCTTCCTCACGATGGGAATCACCTTCTCGCTCCTATCGAAAAAGCAGCAGCCGTCCTTGCGCTGAGGGCCGCCTCAGCCGCTTCTTTCGCAGCAAAGCCACGGAATTCACTTTAGCTTCCACCCTCGCCGTCCGACAACTAATGAGTAAGGGTTGCCTCCCTTTGGGCGCTGACGCCCGAAGAAGGCCCACAGAACAGAACTCGACAAGCCAAGACCTTCGAAGCGGTGTGAATGAGGACAGCGCGAGCTAGAGCACTTCTGGGAATTGCGGTCCTGCTGGTGTTGATGGGCGCAGTCGTCGTGGTAGCCGCTCTCCGCGCCCGCAACGACCGAAATGCGCGCGACGCCGTGAGCCCGAGAGACGGCGTCGTCGCCGCCATGGAGGACGCGCGCAGTCGACTGGCGCGCGAAGCCACGTCGGCGACTGCTGCGCTCGGTTCGCAGGACCCTTCCTCGTTCGTCAATGCCTATCAGCAGGCGCAGGCAGCCGCAGATGAGGCGTTGGGGCAGGCGCAGAGCGCGCTGACGGGGATCGACAACTCGGACGCCGCGGCCGCTCTTGAGATGTTCTCCCTCAGCCTGGGTTACCTCCGGCAGGACATGGACACGGCCCTGGGCTCCGCCGCGGGGAGCCAACATACTCCCGTGTCGGCCGGCGACGAGTACGCCGCGCTGCTTCAGCCCAGGTTCGACCAGGCGCTGATCGAGCTCGACCGGCTGGTCGCGACGCAGAAGGTCCAGCTCGCGGCGGAGCGAGAGGAAGCCAATCACGCCTCCAACGTCACTCTCGCCCTGCTCGTCACCTGGAGTGCCATCGCCCTCCTCGCCGGCTCGGCCGTCGTGACGGCCATCATCATCTCAGTGACACGTCCCATCGCGGCGCTCCGATTGCGGGTGAGCGAGGCGGCGTCGGGGGACGGCGCGGCGAGCGCGGGCGTCTCCGGCCCGGAGGAAGTGACGGCTCTGGCGCGGGACTTCGACCGGATGGCGGAGCAGCGCCGGAACGCGGAGAAGGCGCAGCGCGCGAGCGATGAGAGATACCACGCTCTCTTCCAGAGATCCATGGACGCAGTCTATCTTCACGACCTGGACGGCAGATTCATCGACGGTAACGCCGCGGCGCTGGAGTTGTTGGGCTGTACTCGAGAGGAACTACTCAGTTCGTCTGTCATCGACTTCTTCGAGGAGCCGCGGCGCCCGGCGGTCCTGGCGGCGATGAACGACCTCGTCAATGGCAGCCGAGGCGAACTCCGGACGTTCAGGCTAAAACGCCGGGACGGGCTAACAGCCGACATCGAGGTAGCAGGTTCGCTGGTACGAACCGAAGACGGCGCCACCGTTGTCATAGGGGTGGCGCGCGACGTCTCCTATCGCGTGCGGGCTGAAGAAGTGCTGCGCGGAAGCGAGGACAAGTACCGCGAGATATTTGAGAGAGTCCAGGACATCTTCTACAGCACGGATGCGCAGGGCATCATCACAGATATCGGCCCGGCAGTGCGGCGCTGGGGATACACGCCGGAGGAGCTGATCGGGACACAGGTCCTCAACGTCTACCCAGATCCGGAGGAACGCCAGGGTCTTCTTGGTGAGCTGATGGCGCGCGGAGAGGTAACAGACTACGAAGTCAAGCTGCGCGCCGCTGATGGCAGCGTCAGGTATTCCTCTGTAGGGTCACATCTCATTCGCGGCCCGAACGGCGAAATGCTCGGCGGGGAAGGCGTCCTCAGGGACATAACCGACCGCAAGAGGGCCGAGGAGGCGCTAAGGGAGCAGATGCGCCGCGACCCGCTGACCGGCGTCCTGAACCACGCCGCGGTCGTCAACGAGCTGCGCGACCTCATCTCGCGGAGCTCTAACGGAGAGCGATGTGCCGTACTGATGAGCGACGTCGACAGCCTGAAGGCCATTAATGACACCTTCGGTCACCCGGTCGGCGACAGCGTGCTCGTCGCCGTTGCGCAGTCGCTTTCGAGGGACGGTGCGCTGGTGGGACGCTACGGCGGAGACGAGTTCATCGCCGTCCTGACCGGCGCCGGCCGCCCAGAGGCGGAACGCTACAGGAACGACGTGATCGAGGCCCTCAAGAAGATCGGTCTCCAGGACCCGCAGACCGGCGCCGGCGTCCCCGTTTTCGTCAGCACCGGAATTGCCATCTGCCCGATCGAGGCAAACCGGATCGAGGAGTTGATACAACTTTCCGATAGCGGGATGTACTCCGACAAGCGGCGGCGACGCGAGGCGTCCTCCGGCTTGCCTGCGACCCGGCGCCGCGGCGGCGACGCCGATGCGGCCCGAATAGTGGGCGAGATCGTGCCTTACCTGACGACCACGGGCAACCTTGAAGAGAAGTTGCACCTGGTCGCCCGCAGGCTCTCGGTCGCCGCCGGCTACGACGCCGTGAGCTTCATGCTGTTTGGCGCCGATCCCGATGCTCCGTCGTCGATGGTCACCTTCGCACGCGGACCGGAGAAGCTGCTCAAGAAATGGAACAGCGAGGAGCTGAAGACTGCCAAAAAGGGGCCGCGAATAGGGCAGGCGCCCGCGTACCAGCGTCCTCATATCATGCGGGAGATGGAGCAGCAGCCCCGGTTCTCTGACGCGCAACGCGAGCTAATCCAGAAAGCGGGGCTGAAATCAGCCTTAACCGCCCCGATGCTCTGGCGGAATGAGCCCATTGGGATCCTGGGGGTGGCGAGCGAGCGCGAGAACGCGTTCACACCGCACGACGCGCAGGTGCTGAGCGCCGTAGCCACGCAGGTCACCGCAATCGTGAGCCTGGAGAACCTCGTCGAGGAGCTTCGGGCGGCAACGGGGCGCATCAGCCTCGCCCACGTCGAGACAGTCATGTTGCTCGCCGCGGCGGCGGAGGCGCACGATCGCACGACCGGCAAGCACCTCCGCAACGTGCGCACGATCTCGGAGCAAATCGCGCGAGAGATCGGCTATAGCGACGACGACGCCCGTGAGATCGGACTGGCCGCCGTCCTCCACGACATGGGCAAGATACGCGTCGCCGATTCCGTCCTCGCAAACACGGGCAGGTTGTCGAGCGAGGAATGGGAGCTTATGCAGCATCACGCCGTCTGGGGTGAGCGGTTCCTGGCGGGCCGCTCCGGCTTCGACCTCGCCGCCAAAATCGCCCGCTCTCATCACGAAAGATGGGACGGCGGCGGCTATCCGGACGGCCTGAAGGGCGAGGACATCGTCGAAGCGGCGACAATCGTCGCCGTCGCGGACAGCTTCGACGCCATGACCAGCGACCGTCCCTATAAGCCCGGTCGCTCCTCGGCGGCGGCGATGCAGGAGGTAATGGCCTGCTCCGGCATCCAGTTCAGCCCGAAGGTCGTGCACGCCCTCGTGGAGCTGTACAAGCAGAAAAAGCTGCCCCGCCGCCGTCAGCGCCAAATCATCGAGGAGCAGGCCGCCTAGCAGCCCTTCACCCCCGGGCCACGACTCGGCATCGCGCCCATGGTTACTTGCCCGTGGCTTCTCGACCGTTCGTCGTTACGCCGCCCTTGATATCCTTTTCTGAAGCCGCTGCAAGAGCTCAGCCAAACGGTCCATCACCTCGTTCATGACTTCGGCCGGTTCCGCTTCCATCGATTGGAGCATCCCGTCGCGGTCCTCGACCGTCTGAAAGACGGACCGAGCCGTCACCTTTGTCTTGCCATCGACATCTTCGAACGTCGCGGTCTCGAGCGATACGTGCCCGGGCATTCCTTCGAATTCGAATGTCTGGACGATCCGGTCCGGAGGCGAGATGTCGTGGTAAACGCCGTGGAACCAGTAGTCATTCCCGTCGGCATCCCGTGTGTCGATTCGCCAGGTTCCGCCCGGCCTGACGTCCATCTTGTCAACTTCGACTGTATATTTCCTCGGGCTCCACCACTGAGTCATCAGACTCGGATCGGTGTACGCCTTGAACACGAGCTCGCGCGGCGCGTCGAAAACGCGCTCGATGACGATCTCTTGCTTCCCCGGTTCGGCGATCAGCTTGGTTTCTGGCATTGTAGTGTCTCCTTCCTCCTCTTCCAACTAATCCCCATGACCAACACATGAGCCTACGTCTGCGTTGTGCGAAGACCATGAAGCCCCGGGTCTGTCGCATGCAGGAAGTGTGAAGGTCTCCGGGCCGCTATCTATTCGTTGATTTGGAGGCCGGGCACCTCTAGAGGGTCTCTGGGGGATGCATCGGAGGTTCTCCCTCCGTGTCAAACCCCTACCCGTGGTTGATGTGGACGGCCTTCGTCTCCAGGAACGTCTCCAGCCCTTCTTCGCCCTGCTCCCGCCCAATGCCGCTCTGTTTGTAGCCGCCGAAGGGCATGTTGCCGATTCCGGCGGTATGGTAGCTGTTCACCCAGACGGTGCCGGCTTTCACCCCCCTGGCGAACCTCATGACCGTCCGGAGGTCACGTGACCAGACACCGGCCGCCAGCCCGTAAGCGGTGTCATTGGCGATTGCGAGCGCCTCGTTGAAGTCGTCGAACGTGGCGACGGTGAGCACCGGCCCGAAGATCTCCTCCTGGGCGATGCGCATGTGGTTGTCTACCTCGACGAAGACCGTCGGCTCGATGAAGAAGCCCTTGTCGTAGGGAGCGCCGGTCAGGCGGTTGCCGCCCTTGACCAGCCGCGCGCCCTCCTGCTTCCCCAGCTCGATGTAGCCTTCGACGATCCTTAGCTGCTCTTCCGAGACCACCGGCCCCATGTTCGTCGACGGGTCCAGAGGGTCGCCCACCTTCATGCCGTCGACGAGCGCGAGGAGCTTCTCCATGAACTCGCCGTGGATGCGACGCTGGAGGAGCAGCCGCGTCCCGGCGTGACACGTCTGGCCGCAGTTCAGGAAGACCGCGGCCTGCGCGCCCGCGACCGCGGCGTCGAGGTCGGCGTCGGCGAAGACGACGTTCGCGGACTTGCCTCCCAGCTCCAGTGTTATGCGCCTGACGTTCCCCGCGGCCAGCTCCATGATGCGGCGCCCGGTGGCGGTGGAGCCCGTGAACGAGACCTTGTCGATGCTCGCGTGCGTGATGAGCTTCTCGCCGATGACACCGGACCTGCCGCTGATGACGTTGATGACGCCAGCGGGCACGCCGGCCTCACTGAAGATGCGCGCGACCTCGTACGTCGTCGCGCCGGTGTGGATCGACGGCTTGACGACGGCGGTGCAGCCGGTCGCGAGGACAGCCCCCAGCTTCCACGACAGCAGGGCGAGGGGCCAGTTCCAGGGGATGATCAGCCCGGCAACGCCGACGGGCTCTTTCAACACGACGCCCAGAGCGCTGGGCGTGGCGTTGCTTATCGCGCGGCCGCGGATGTTGTCCGCCATGCTCGCGTAGGCCTCGAAGGTGTTTATCATGCTGAGCACCTCGATGCGCGCCTCCGCGAGCGGCTTGCCGACCTCGCGGCTGAGCAGCGGCGCCAGCGTGTCGATCTCCGACCGTATCCGGGCCACGGCGTCGAGCATGACACGCGCCCTTCGCTTGGCGCTGGCCGCCCAGGCGCCGTCATCGAACGCCTTGCGGGCCGCGCCGACGGCTGCGTCGAGGTCGCTTTCGGTCGCCATCGGCAGCGTGGCCACGGGCGACTGGTCGGCGGGATTGAGCCGCTGCATCGTCTCGCCGCCGCTTGGCTGTCGCCATTCGCCGTCGATGAAGAGGTCGTACTTCTTGACTTCGGCCTGGGTAGTCAACTCGCGCGCTCCCTTCTGCCTGTCGAGGGCGTTCAGAGACACCGTAGCCGAGACTTTCCAGTCTCGGCGTCCAACTCGCGGCCGGGCTCGAAAGCCTGGGGCCGGCAGGCACGGCCTGAGGCGGTCTCCGACGGAGAGGACGCTAAGACCAGTATATCGCGTCTGTCAGACGGCAGGGTGCGTCGGGCCTCCGCTTCGCGCGCCGAATGTCGATGCGGTACAATGTGGCCTGATCCGGCGGCGGGCAAGACCAAGGAGGTGTCCTCGTGAAGCTACCGTTTCCTCTGCAGGAATCCGAGAAGGTGCTGCTCATCTGTCGCCGTCACTGGATATACCTCTGGCCGCGGCTCGTGCTCGAAGCGCTCATCGCGGTCCTGCCCGTCGTGGCGCTGTTCATCGTCCTGCGCTGGGCCGACGCCCTCGACGGCGTGGCCCTGAAGATCGCGGCCGCCGTATCGCTCGTCTGGCTGGCGATCTGGGGCGTGCGCATGTTCTTCATCAAGTACCGCTACGACAACGACCTCTGGACGATCACCGACCAGCGGATCATCGATTCCTTCCGCTCCAGCCCGTTCAGCCTCAAGATGACCACCGCCGACCTGATCGACATCGTCGACACGGCGATGGAGCGCTCCGGCATCCTGGCGACGATGCTGAACTACGGCGACATCCGCTGCGAGACAGCGGGCGAGCGGCAGGACATCTCGCTGCCGGCCGTGCCGCGCCCGTCGGAGGTGCACGCGCTCATCGACAAGGAGCGTGACCGCGAGCGCCGCAACGTCTATCGCGGCGACGAAGTTACTCAGTCCACGCCGGTGCAATAGCAAATGTTCTCCGAACTTGGAGCCTACGTTGTCCTCTGGAAACGGACGGTCGTCGGGACCAATCGATGCCGCGTCCTTTAGGGCGCGGTGTAGAAGAACATCTGCGGCGACGAAGTCACTCAGTCCACGCCGGCACAGCCCGCCGATTGACGGGGCGAGTCGTCTCCTTCTAGACTTGAATCGAAAGGCGTGCCCACTTGCAGAAACCATCGCAGGAACGTCGCATGGGCGAATTGATTCGCGAATACACGAACGGCGAGATAACAATCGTCTGGCAGCCGGACCTGTGCATACATTCCACCTGCTGCTTCGTCGACCTGCCGGAGGTGTTCGACCCGGAGAAGCGCCCCTGGGTGAACCCCCACGGCGCGAGCACGGACAAGATCATCGCCCAGGTCGAGAGATGCCCTTCCGGCGCCCTCTCGTATCGCTGGAATAAGCGGGAAGACGGGTAGCGAGACACCGTCTCATCGCGAAAAGGACGACGCGACTTGCCCAACGAGGAGCACTACCGGAAGCTGGAGCGGATGTACGCCTCCGCGCCGATCAACGACTTCTTCCAGCCCGTCATGCGCGTGTCCGAGGGCCAGGCGGTCGTCACCACGCAAGTCCGCCGCGACTTCTTCCATGCGGCGAATGCGGTCCACGGCGCTCTCTACTTCAAGATGCTCGACGATGCGGCGTTCTTCGCCGTCAACTCGCTCGTCGCCGACGTCTTCGTGCTGACCGTCTCGCTGAACGCCTACCTCGTCCGGCCGGTCACCGAGGGCGAACTGAGGGCCGTGGGCAGGGTCGTGCACCGCTCGCGACGCCTCTACGTCGCCGAGTCGCAGCTAACCGATTCTGACGGCACGGAGATCGCGAGGGGCAGCGGC
>JALHUB010000265.1 GCA_022865685.1 Dehalococcoidia bacterium
GACTCTCTTCGTCAGCGCCAACAGCGTCAACCTCAGCATGTCGACGGTACGGACGAATACGCATCTGCGGAATCTGGACATGCGCCGCGCCATCTTGAGACGCTCCTGGTCATTCACAGACCGGCACGGGCACTCCTGGCGCTGGCAATCGCTTCGAGCGGCCTCCGCGGTACGCCCTCAATTGTACCTCTACCAGCTCGTCCTGACGCTGGAGGAGGGCGAGGGACCGATGAGGGTGGCGATCACGCTGCCGAACGCCGTGAGCCTGGCCGGCAACCGCCTGCGTGGCCAGGAGGAGTTCGCTGCGACGGCCGAGGAGGCCGCTGACCTGGTGAAGACGGACATCTTCCTGCAAGGGGCACGGGCATGGGTCGAAGACATGTCGATCTCGACCGTCGCGCGGCCCGGCGAGCCGCTGGTGCTGGACATGGTCAGCCAGATAGTGCCGCAGGAGTTGCCGCTGCGCCGGGGGGAAGAGGTCTCCTTCGAGAAGCTGATCGAAGAGCACGAGCGGGCCTGGCAGCAGCGATGGGACATCGCGGACGTCAAGATCGGCGGCGACGAGAGGCTCCAGCAGGCGGTCCGCTTCGCCACGTACCACCTGCTATCGTCCGCCAGCGTAAACGACGGACGCGTGTCTATCGGCCCTCGCGACCTGTCGGGAATCGCCTATCACGGGCACGTCTTCTGGGACACGGAGCTGTTCATCCTGCCGTCCCTGTCGTTCGTCTGGCCGGAGGCGGCGCGCTCCTGCCTGCTCTACCGGTACAAGACCCTAAACGCGGCGCGAGAGCGCGCGAAATCGTTTGGCTACGAAGGCGCGATGTACGCCTGGGAGTCGACGGACACGGGCGAGGACCGCACGCCCAACTTTGTCTCGCTGCCGGACGGCTCGGCGGTGCGCGTTCTCAACGGCGAGCAGGAGAACCATATCACGGGGGCTGTTCCCTACGCGGTCATGCATCACTGGCGGGCCACGGGCGACGACGACTTCATGCTCCGCTACGGCGCGGAGATCCTGATCGAGTGCGCACGGTTCTGGCGCAGCCGCGTTTCGCCTTCGAACCACTTCTACTCCATTCGCAAGGTGATCGGGCCGGACGAGTACCACGAGGGCGTGAACGATAACGCCTACACGAACGCCTTGGCCCGCTGGACCCTCCTCCAGGCCGAGTCATACCTGTCGACGCTTGGCGAATCGCAGCCGGAGGCGGCGCGGGAGCTTCTGCAGCGGCTAGACATCAAACCGGACGAGCCGCGCGCCTGGCGGCAGGTCGGAGAGCTCATAGTCCGGAGCACCTTCCTGAAGGACGAAATGGTCGAGCAGTTCGACGGCTTCTTTGGCCTGCAGCCGGTCGACGTGGCGTCTTATCTGCGGGCCGGCGTGCCGCTGGACATCGCCGTCGGCCACGACTCGGTGCAGCACATGCGGGCGGTGAAGCAAGCGGACGTCCTAATGGCGCTGCGACTCCTCCCCGAGCTTTGGGCAGAGGCCTCGGCGCGCAAGAACGTCGCCTACTACGAGCCTATCACCGCGCACACCAGCTCGCTTAGCCCGCCCATTCACGCCCTCGTTGCCGCATGGCTCCGTGACGATGCCCTGTGTGGCAAGTACCTCGAGCAGTCCATGTCGATCGACCTCGTCCCGCCGTACAGGGGCGCCGCCGGCGGCGTGCGACTCGCTTCGCTCGGGGCCATGCGTCAGGTGATAGTGTTCGGACTGGCCGGTTTCAAGTTCAGCAGCGAGAGCATTGGCTTCGATCCGTTCCTTCCCACCCCGATTCAGAGCCTGTACTTCTCTCTCCTCTGGCAGCGACGCCGGATCAACGTCCGCATCCGGCCCGGCAACCTGCTGGAGATCAAGGTCGACGGCGCCCCTTGCCCTGTTCGCGTGAACACGGAGGAGCGTACGGTTGACCCGGGCGAATGGCATTCCTTCCCATTCGACCCCGCGGTCACCTTCTGGTCGGCCATCGGCAGAAAGGGGGACTCGGATGCTTCCTGAAAACGGACCTCTATTGGTTCCCTTGGACGGCTCCCTTCCCGCGGAAAAGCCGCTGCGGGTGGCGGAGGCAATTGCCGGGCTGGAGGGAAACGACATCTGTGTGCTCTATGTATCCTCTGAGCCACTGACCAACGCCGAAACGGCGGAGCGAATAGGGCTGCCCGACGAATGGGCAACGCGCCTGACCCTCGTCAACGCCGTCGGCGAGCCCGTCGAAGCGATCCTTGGCACGGCGGCGGAGATCAACGCCAAGGCGATACTTATGTCGACTCACGGCGCCGGCGGCAACCTGGAGACGCCGGCCGGTCACGTCACGCTGCACGTCCTGCAGGACCCGCCCTGTCCCGTCTACGTGCTGCGCTCGGCCCTCGATGCCGGCACCCAGGTGCATCGTCTGCGCCACCTCCGTCGCATCGTCGTGCCGCTCGACGGCAACTTCGAGTCGGTGCGCTCCGTCGAGGAGGCGTCCGCGCTGGCGTCGCGGTCGAACGCGCGCCTCCTCATGCTGCACATCGTCGATAGCCGGCCGGAGACGGAGCGGGCGCCGGCATCGCCTGTCTTCCTCGACTATCCCCGCTACGAGCTAGAGGCCTGGCAAGACGAGTTCTTGCGCAGCAGCTTCGCCATTGCGGGAAAGCCGCAAGGCACCAACATGGTCGTGGCTCTCCGGGTGGGCGATCCGGGCGAGGAGATCGTCCGCTATGCCGCGGACTCGGACTGCGACCTGTTGATCGCCGCATGGAAGGGCCGCCTGTCTCCGGGACGAGCGCGGGTCGTGCAGACGCTGTTGGAGCACGCCACCTACCCGCTGTTGTTCCGTGTCAGCCGGCTGCCGGACGCCGAGATCGGAACGGTCTCCCGCCCCGTCATCGAGGCCGCCGACAGGATAACGCGGACAAGGCGAGTACCTGCCGAGTCAACGAAGGTGGAAGGAATCGATGATAACCCAGGATATGCAGCAAAAACTCGACGGTCAGCTTAACGCCGAGCTGTACTCGGCCTACCTGTATCTCTCCATGTCCGCCTACTTCGAGTCGTCGGACCTCGACGGGTTCGCCAACTGGATGCGCGTGCAGGCACGGGAGGAGTTGATGCACGCGATGAAGTTCTTCGACTTCATCAACAGCCGCGGCGGGCAGGTCGCTCTCCAGCCGATCGCGGGGCCGCCGACCGATTGGCAGTCGGCGGCGGACGCTTTCGAGGAGGTCTACCGGCACGAGCAGAAGGTGACCGGCTTGATCAACGCTCTGACGAGCAGCGCCGTCGCGGAGTCGGACCACGCCACGAACAGCTTCCTGCAGTGGTTTGTGAACGAGCAGGTGGAGGAAGAGGAGTCGGCCAACCGCGTCCTGCGGAACCTCAGGCTCGTCGGCAGCGACGGAGCGGGCCTGCTGATGCTGGACCGCGAGCTATCGCAGCGCGTCTTCGTGCCGCCCGCCGCTGAGGGCGGGGCCTCCGCTGGGCAATAGCGCCTAAGGGGCGTAAGCGTGCATTCGTCGTAGGGGCGCATGGCCGTGCGCCCCTACTCTTGCCCTTACGAGTGTCGCCCCTTATTCTACGGGAAGAGCGTCCTCGGCCAGGGACTCCGCCCGCAGGCGCACGGAGCCCCGCTTTCGCCGAGGCGTTTCGTCGCGTCCGTCGAACCACAGGGGTGCCATGACCGGCGAAAGCACGCACAGCCTGGCGAAAGCCTATAGTCCCGCCGCCGTCGAGCAGGAGCTATACCGCTTCTGGGAGTCGGCCGGCTTCTTCACGCCCGAAATCGACCCGGCGCGACCGCCCTTCACCATCATCATGCCGCCGCCGAACGTCTCCGGCGACCTCCACCTCGGCAGCGTGCTCTTCGTTACCCTGGAGGACATCCTCACCCGCTGGCATCGGATGCGGCAGGAACCGACACTCTGGCTGCCCGGACAGGACCATGCCGCCATCGCGACCCAGAACGTCGTCGAGCGCGAGCTCGCGCAGGAAGGGCTGAGCCGCCACGACATCGGCCGCGAGGCGTTCGCCAAGCGCGCGCGGGAGTGGATGGAGCAGTACCGCGGCAAGATACGCGACCAGCTCAAGCGCCTCGGCGCTTCCTGCGACTGGACGCGCGAGTGCTTCACGCTCGACGCGGGCCCGGCGAAGGCGGTCCGCACCACCTTCGTCAACCTCTACAACGAGGGCCTGATCTATCGCGGCGAACGCATCATCAACTGGTGCCCGCGCTGCCAGACTGCGATATCCGACCTCGAGGTCGAGCACCGCGAGGCGCAGGACCACCTCTGGTACGTCCGCTACCCGCTCCTCGACGACGAAGGCGCGCCAAGCGGCGACTACATCACAATCGCCACCACGCGGCCCGAGACGATAGTCGCGGATGTGGCCGTCGCCGTGAACCCGAGCGACGAACGCTACAAGGGCGTCGTCGGCAGGACGGCGCTGCTGCCGGTCATGGACCGCAGGATACCGGTCATCGCCGACGAGGCCGTCGATCCCGCTTTCGGCACCGGAGCCCTGAAAATCACGCCCGGCCATGACCCGGTCGACTTCGAGGTCGGCCAGCGCCATGGTCTGGCGACGATCAGCGCTATCAATCTCGACGCGACGATGAGCGATGCGGCCGGCCCCTACAAAGACATGGACCGCTTCGCGTGCCGCGCCGCCATCGAGGCGGACCTGGAGAAGGGCGGCTTCCTGGTGAAGACGGAGCCCTACACGCACAGCGTCGGGCACTGCCAGCGCTGCCACACCCTCGTCGAGCCGCTGGTCAGCAAGCAGTGGTTCCTGCGCATGGAGCCGCTCGCGAAGCCGGCCATCGACGCGGTGACCGGCGGACGCATTCGCTTCGTGCCGGAGCGCTTCACGAAGATCTACCTCAACTGGATGGAGAACATCCGCGACTGGTGCATATCGCGCCAGCTCTGGCTGGGCCATCCGATACCGGTCTGGTACTGTCGCGACTGCGACGGCCTCACCGTCACCGCCGGCGACCCCGACATCTGTCAGCACTGCGGCTCGAAAGGCATCGAGCGCGACGCCGACGTGCTGGACACCTGGTTCTCGTCCGCCCTCTGGACGCATTCGACCCTCGGCTGGCCGGATGAGACGGAGGACCTCAAGTACTTCTACCCTACGTCCGTCATGGAGACGGGCTACGACATCATCTTCTTCTGGGTGGCCCGCATGATCACGATGGGCCTCTACAACATGAAGGAGATACCATTCCAGACCGTCTACCTTCACGGCCTGGTACGCGACGAACGGGGCGAGAAGATCAGCAAGTCGAAGGTGACGACGAAGCACCACATACCCAGCCCGCTGGAGGCTATCGAGACGTACGGCGCCGACGCCCTGCGCTACGCCCTGGCGACCGGCGGGACTCCCGGCAACGACATGCGCATCTCAGAGCAGCGACTGGAAGCTGGACGCAACTTCGCCAACAAGCTGTGGAACGCCTCGCGTTTCGCCATCGGGCGGCTGGACGGGCGCACGGTCGAGCGGCCCTCGCCCGACGGGCGCGAATCGATGGCGCTGGAAGACCGCTGGATCATGTCGCGGCTGAACGCGGTGGTCACGAGCGTCGACCAGCTACTCGGCGACTTCCAGTTGGGCGAGGCAGGCCGGCAGGCGCACGACTTCCTCTGGGGTGAGTACTGCGACTGGTACTTGGAGATGGCGAAGGTGCGCCTCGTCGCCGGCGACGATTCGCCGCTGCCGGTGCTTGCGCACGTCCTCGACCAGGCGCTGCGGCTTCTCCACCCCTACATGCCGTTCGTCACTGAGGCCGCCTGGCGCGCCCTTTCGCCGCACCTGGCCGAGGCAGGTTCCGATGCACTCATCGTCGCGCCCTTCCCACAGGGCGACGACCGCTGGCTCGACGGTGAGTCGGAGTCGAAAGCCGAGGCCGTCATCGACGTCATACGGGCGATACGCAACATACGCGCCGAACGCGGCGTCGAGCCCGCCCGCTTCGTCGAGGCGTACGTCATCGGCGACGGCGACGTCAGGCTGGCAATCGAAGCAAGCCGGGACGCAATCGTGACGCTGTCCCGCGCGACTCCCCTGCACATCGTCGCCAGCGCGGGCGAAGCGCCGAGCGAGGGCGTCGTGACCGCGGTGCTGCGGGACACGCAGGTCGTGCTGCCGATGGCCGGCCTGCTCGACGTCGAGGCGGAGCGGCAGCGTCTGAGCAAGCAGCTCGCCGCTTCCGAAGCCGAGGTGGAGCGCCTGCAAAGCCGCCTCGCCGACGAGCAGTTCCGCGCACGGGCGCCGGAAGCGGTGGTCGCACGGGAGAGGGAGAAGCTGGAGGCAGCGCGGTCGCGCTCGGAGGGGCTGCGCCAGCGGCTCCAAGAGCTTGCCTGACAACATCAACAGACTCGAGGACACGTTGAGCAGAAGCGAGTTTCTTGAGAAGGCGCCACCGGAGGTGGTTCAAAAACAAAAGAAACGACTTGCAGACGCCTTGTCGCAACGAACTGAACTGCTCAACCTGCTGAGGTTGAAGAAAACCTAGCTGAATTGGCCTAGTCTCCGCGTAGCGCGGGCATCCTGCCCGCGCGATGAACACACTTATGCCACGCATCCACTTACAGGCTGAGACCCGCTGTTACTTCATCACTGCCAATAGCGAAGCAAGGATTCCTGTCTTCGCCGATCCTCAAGTCGCCGATATTGTCATCCGAGCTCTCTACCACCTCCGCTCGAGGGGAAGGTTGAAGCTTCATGCCTTTGTTCTCATTCCTGACCATTTGCATTTCGTGGCATCGCTTGGTCCGGTCGAGGATCTGCCCAGACTAATACATAGCCTGAAGAGCTATACAGCAAAGGAGATCAATGGGCGCTTGGCGAAGAAGGGGAAGGTGTGGCAGCGGGGTTACTACAGCCATGGCATCCGAAATGAAATGGACGCCGTTGAGAAGATCGAGTACATACATCACAAGGAATCCCGTCAGAGCCGGCCTATCCGAGACCGTCGAAGATTACGGCCCCTCTTCAGCGAATGAGGCCTTCGAAATCGATGCGTGGTGATCGGTCGGGCAAGATGCCCGACCTACGCGAAGAAGCATACGCATCCTGCCGCCGGTCGGACCGTCGGGCGAGACTGACCTACGCGATGCGCCTTGCCTGCGGTCGCGCAAATTGACCCTTAGATTGCCTCTTGCTAGCATTTTAGTGTAAGTTGCCTGCACTTCTCTCATCATAGCGGTGTATTCTTGCAGACTCTCCTGAACAACTACGCGGCTGTCCTGCTGGCCGTGGGGATAGGCGTTGGCATGGTCCTGGCGGCGTTGATAGCAGCCAGGATACTGGCGCCGTTCTCTCCGTCGTCGGCGAAGGCGACCCCCTACGAATGCGGCATGCTCCCCATCGGGCGCGTACGCGTCCAGATGAACGTCCGCTACTACCTCTACGCCATCCTTTTCCTCGTCTTCGATGCGGAAGCGGTCTTCCTCTTCCCCTGGGCCGTGAGCCTCGTCGGCGTCGGCAAGGCCGCGTTCTTCGAGATGGTCCTGTTCCTCGGCGTCCTCGCGGGCGGCCTCATCTACGCCTGGAAGAAGGGGGCGCTCGAATGGCGGTAGAAGAGGCCGGCAGGGGCGAGGCAGCCACGCCTTCGCGCCCGCCGAGCGGCCTGGAGCGTGAGGCCGAGCGACTTCGCCCCGTCGAGGTCCAGCACCCGCACGCCCTCTACAGGCAAGTGCTGCCGGGCATCATCCAGGCGCCGGCCGACTACCTGCTGGCGATGGCGCGAAAGTCGTCGCTGTGGCCGATGACGTTCGGGCTCGCCTGCTGCGCCATTGAGATGATGTCGGCGTACATGTCGCACCACGACCTCGACCGCTTTGGCATCGTGCCCTGGGCGTCGCCGCGCCAGGCCGACGTGATGATCGTCGCCGGCACGGTGACGAAGAAGATGGCGCCCTCGGTCAAGCTGCTGTACGAGCA
>JALHUB010000266.1 GCA_022865685.1 Dehalococcoidia bacterium
ATGCCTGATAGGGCTTCCCCGCCTTCGGCTTTTCACTCGCCCGCTGAGCGCGCTCGTCCCCTTGACCGGGCATGCTATAATGTACAATGCGATGTATAAGGAGTCGGAAGCATGAGCCGGATGGTGCGCAAGCAGGTCTACATTCAACCTGAACAAGAGAAACTGCTGAAGCGTCGCGCCCGCGAACTCGGCGTATCGGAATCGGACGTTATTCGACGCGGCATCGAGCAGGTGGGGCGCGCTGGCGCGGGTCGACCCATCGATCGTGCCGCCTGGGAGGAAGCGCTTCGCTTCATCGAGAGACGGTTGGCCATGAAGGTGCCCGCGACGGGTCGTGAGTGGACGCGCGACGAGCTTTACGAGGACGAGTGAGCAGCTTCTTCATCGATACCAACATCCTCGTCTATGCTCACGATCCCCGAGACCCCAAGAGGGGGCGGCAAGCCCGAGACATCCTCAAGCGCCTAACATCGAATGACAACGGGCTGCTGAGCGTCCAGTGTCTTACGGAGTTCTACCGGGCGGCGAGATGGAAAATCCGCGAGCCATTGTCACCACAAGAAGCCCTGGCTCAAATCGAGCGATTCACGCGCTCATTTCTTGTTCTCGATCTGACCTCCGCCATCGTTCTGGATGCCTGCCGTGGGTCTGGCTCCTACCAGCTTTCGATCTGGGACGCGTTGATTTGGGCTACCGCCAAGTTGAACCAAGTGCCTTTCGTCCTCAGTGAAGACTTCCAGGACAGCATGCTACTCGAAGGTGTACGCTTTTTGAACCCTTTTGCGGATGCCTTCGACGTAGCGGCGTTATCGACTACGTGAAAGGCGGCTCGACGAGCACAACGTCGGCGGCAAAGGTGCTCGCCCCCAAATACGCGATATAATATGCCTGATAGGGCTTCCCCGCCTTCGGCCTTAACGCCGACTGCCGATAAACCATTTGTGGGCGATCTCGCGTCCCACGATCACGGTGATTAGAATATGAAGCCGAAAAACCCATCGGGGGCTAAAGGCGGGCAGGGAGTACGCGCACCTAAGGACCCTCCAGCGAAGCAGAACCGGCGCGGGACACCCTTGCCCAACGCCCTGGCGCGCCTCATCGGCGCCATGCTCGGCATCTCGCCCAAGCAGGCGAAACGCCCGGCCGCCGGGACACCCGCTCAACCCGAGGCTGTCCCCGTCGAGCAGGAAGTGGAATTGCCAATGCCTGAAGAGAACGTGCTACCGCCGGAAGGGCCGCAGGAGAAGGCCCCGGAGGAGATTGCTGGCAGCATGGAGCAGAGGGAGACGCCAGCTAGTGAGGCCACCCGTCGCGCCGCCGACATCCTGGCGAAGGCCCTGTCTGAGGCGGAGGCCGTTCTAGTAAGCGCTGCGCCGGAGCATGCGCCCGAAGGCGGGCCGCCCGGCGAAGAGCCGAGGACTCCGGAGCCGCCCCCGCCACCGGCTCCGAGCACGCTCGACCAGATGCAGGACCTTCTGCGCACCCTCACCGAGCACTTCGACCGCGCCCTCGACCGCATGGCCGACGAACGCCGCATCCTCATCGACGAGGCGCAGTCGGCTGGACGCTCCGCCCGCGAGCAAACCGACCGCGCGCTCGACCGGATGGAGCAGGACCGCCGCGACCTCACTGAGCAGGTGGCGACACTGGCGCGGGCGCTGGAACGCCTGGATCACCGCCTCGACGACCTCTCGCGGGCGATGCTGGAGTCGCGCCGCGTGCCCATCACCGTCGCCATCGAGGAGGAAACGCCGCCGCCGCCGGAAGAGACTGAACCCGCTTTCGCGCCCGGCGGCGAAGGGCTGACGCTCGTCATCTCCGCCGTGCCCGGCTTCCAGGGCCTTATGGAGGTGCAGCGCGCCCTCACGCGCATTTCGGCGATCGAGGGGGCGTCGGTCGAGCGCTACTTCGACGGCGAGGCGCGAATCGTCCTCATGCTGCGCGAGCCGATCACGGCCGGCCGGTTGCTGGAGACTCTCACGCAGGCGACGGGGCAGCAGTTGCAGCTTGAGGAGTCGCGGCCGGAGTCGATGCGGATGCGCGTCCGCTTCCAGGGTCCGGCGATCTAGCTCGAATTCGGCCCGGCCGGGTGCTTCCTATCGCAGCCGCGCCAGGGCGTTGGCTATCGCTTCGATATGCTCCGGGCCGCTGCCGCAGCAGACGCCGATAAGCCTCACGCCTATCCCAGCGACCCACACCGCGTAATCCGCCATCTTCTCCGGCGTGCCGTCGTAGACGACGCTCTTCCCGTCGGAGACAGGGATGCCCGCGTTGACCTTCGCGATCACCGGCATCTTCGGTCCGGCGTCGATGAACTGCTGGAACAGCGTCTGATAGCCTGTCAGCCCCAGGCCGCAGTTGGCGCCGACCGCCAGCAGCCCCAGCTCGTCGCCCTTCGCCACGAGCTGCGCCGGCGTCACGCCCATCATCGTCCGCAGGCCGGATTCCGCCTTGCCCGTGTCAAACGACATCGTCACGGCGATTGGCAGCTGGGAGACGCTACGCGCGCCGTCGACGGAGGCCGCGACCTCGTCGAGATCGGCCATCGTCTCCACCTGGAAGAAGTCGACGCCGCCTTCGTCCAGCGCCTTCGCCTGTTCCGCGAAAGCGTCTCGCAGCTCGTCGGCGGTCACCTCGCCCATCACCAGCATCTTGCCGCTGGGGCCGAGCTTGCCCGCGACGGACACGGTAGCGCCGGCCTCGCCCCTGGCGATGCGGGCGGCAGTCAGGTTGACTTCGTGCACCTTGTCGGCGAGCCCGTACTTCGCCAGACGGAAGCGGTTGCCGTTAAACGTGTTCGTCTCGATGACCTGCGAGCCGGCGTTGATGTAGTCGCGGTGGCAACGGGCGACAGCCTCGGGCGCCAGCAGGTTCAGCCACTCAGAGATGTCCGACGCCTCCTTGCCGGCCTTCGCCATCTCCGGCGCCAGGTACGTGCCCTTGGAGCCGTCATAGACCATCGGGCGATTGAACTTGGGGACGGCCAATCTCCACCTCCCTATCGCTGGATTCCCAGATACGAGTATACCGCATCATCCTCCAGGCCGGCGACGACGACGTCCGCGCACGCCAGGGCATCCGGCTCACGCCCCGCGGCCAACCCTATGCAGCGCATTCCCGCCCGCTTCGCCGCTTCTACGCCGCCGGGCGCGTCCTCGATGACGACGCAGTCTTCCGGCCGCTCGCCGAGCCGTTCCGCCGCGACGAGGTATCCCTGCGGGTCGGGCTTGCCGCGCTCCGCGTCCTCTTCCGCGACGAGCGCGTCGAAACCGTCGCTGATACCGAGGGCGTCGAGGAGTGTCTCCACGTTCCGTCGCGGCGCCGAGGACACGACCGCCGTCTTCACGCCGCTCTCGCGCAGTCGCCGCACAAGGGCCACAGCACCGGGCAGCGGCTGGACCTTGCCCCGGATCGCCTCGCGGAATAGCTCCTCCTTGCGGCGCCCGAGCTCCCTCAGGCGCTCCGGCGGCATGTCGCCGAGGTTCGCGCGCAGAATGTCGTCGTTCCTAAGGCCGAAGGTGCGACGGAACTCTTCGTCGCTGAGGTCTTTGCCCAGACCGGCGAACAGCGCCCGCCACGCCTGGTAATGGAAGGGCGCGGTGTCGACGAGCACGCCGTCCATGTCCCAGAGAACGGCACCGATCACGTGAGCCTCCGACCGCCGAATGGCCAACAATGGAAGGGAGGGTAGCACAGTTCGAGGCGGCGCGTCGAACCGAAGTCCGAACGCCGTCGGCAGTCGAGCGTGAGGGCGGCGGCTCTTGTTGACTTTAAATGAGGGTCAGGGATAATCTCTAGTTTGCGCGAAATTGCACAAGTGCCCTCGGCTTCATGCCCAACCACATTGGGCGCCGGCCTGGGGTGAGGGGCGGCATGGAACAGCGCCGGCCGGGAGAAAACGAGTCTACCATTCAAAGCCAAAGGAGAGATGCTAGATGACCAGTTCAAACAACACGACGTACTGGCCAAAGAACCGATACCTCGAGGTCTATAACAGATCGATCGACGACCCTGAAGGCTTCTGGGCCGACGAAGCCCGCAAGCTGGACTGGTTCAAGACCTGGGACAAGGTGCTCGAATGGAAGGAGCCCTTCGCCAAGTGGTTTGTGGGCGGCGAACTCAATGCTTCCTACCTCTGCGTCGACCGTCACGCCAAGAGCGAGCGGCGCAACAAGGTCGCCTACTACTTCGAGGGCGAGCCCGGCGACACCCGCGCCATCACCTACGCCCAGCTCTACCGCGAGGTCAACAAATGCGCCTCCGCGCTCAAGAAGCTCGGCCTCACCAAGGGCGACAAGATCGGCATCTACCTGCCGATGATCCCTGAGCTGCCGATCATAATGCTTGCCTGCGCCAGGTTGGGCGTCACCTTCACCGCCGTTTTCTCCGGCTTCACCGCCCAGGCGGTCGCCGACAGACTGAACGACCTCGAGGCCAAGATACTCGTCACCGCCGACGGCGGCTGGCGCAGAGGATCGCCCTTCCCGCTCAAGAAGGTCGCCGACGAGGCGATGAAGCTCGCCCCGACAGTCAAGAAGCAAATCGTCGTCAAGCGTACCGGCGTCGACGTCGAGATGGCCGACGGCCGCGACCTCTGGTGGCACGACCTGATAAAGGACGCCGACGACTACGTCGCGCCGGAGTCGCTCGAGGCGAGCCACCCACTGTACATCCTCTACACTTCAGGCACGACCGGCAAGCCGAAGGGCGTCGTCCACAGCACCGGCGGCTACATGGTCTACGCCAACTCAACGTACAAGTGGGTTTTCAACGTGGACCAGAACGACGTCTTCTGGTGCACCGCGGACATCGGCTGGGTCACCGGCCACACCTACATCGTCTTCGCTCCGCTTTGCGCCGGCTCCACGAGCGTCATGTACGAGGGCGCGCCCAACTTCCCGGACCTGGGCCGCTGGTGGGACATCATCGAGAAGTACGGCGTCAACGTCCTCTACACCTCGCCCACGGCCATTCGCATGTTCCGGCAGGCCGGCGAAGAGTGGCTGGAGAAGTCCGACCTGAGCAGCCTCAAGCTGCTGGGCTCCGTCGGTGAGCCGATCAACCCCGACACCTGGCTGTGGTACTACGACCACGTCGGCAAGGGGCGCTGCCCCATCGTCGATACCTGGTGGCAGACGGAGACCGGCGGCATCCTCATCTCGTCGGCGCCGGCCATCCAGATGCCGCCACTCAAGCCCGGCTCGGCCAGCCTCCCGCTGCCCGGCGTCGCGCCGCAGGTCGTCAACGAGAACGGTGAGCCCGTACCGGCCGGAGAGCGCGGCCTCCTGATCCTCAAGAAACCGTATCCCGGCATGCTCATGACCCTGTACAAGGACCCGGAGAGGTTCAAAGAGGCCTACTGGAACCGTTTCCCCGGCAACTACCTGACAGGAGACTACTCGATCCAGGACGAGGACGGCTACTTCTGGCTCCTCGGCCGGGCCGACGAGGTCATCAAGGTCGCCGGGCACCGCCTGGGCACGCTGGAGCTGGAAAACGCCGCCATCTCTTACGAGGCCGTGGCGGAAGCAGCCGCCATCGCTAAGCCCGACGAGGTCAAGGGCGAATCCATCACCATCTTCGTCATTCTGAGGGAGGGCTACCACCCATCAACACCGGAAGAAATCGCCTCCATGGAGGGCGCGATCAAGAAGCACATCCGTGACACGATGGGCCCGATCGCTACACCGGAGCGCGTCTTCCTGGTGAAGAAGCTCCCGAAGACCCGCAGCGGCAAGATCATGCGCCGGCTGCTCAAGGCCGTCGCCATGGAAGCCCCGCTCGGCGACGCCACGACACTCGAAGACGGCGCCTCCCTCGCCGAGGTCCAGGCCGCCTACGAGGAGCTCAAGGGCCAAGTCTAGCGGTCGACAAGCGCTACAAATCGATGAGGGCGGAAGTTCCGCCCTCATCTCTATTCCCCACGTTCCGGGATCCGAACCCTGCCTGCCGTCCGGCCGACGTCCGTCCGGCCTGCTCCGCGCGCGTCGACCTGCCGATACACACATAGATGCATCTATCCGGAGGCTGATGTCATGTCCCTCCTCGGGCGCCGGACTGTCAGTGTGGCGGCCGCCATCGTCGTTCTGTCGATGGCGATAGGGGGCGCCCTGTCTCCTCAAAACGCCTCTCCCGTAAGCGCCGCCGATCCCGTCGTCGGCATCGACCCGGCGTCGGCGGAGGTCGCCCTCGACGGCACGGTCGACGTGGACATCGTCATCACCGACGCCACGGACCTCTACGCCGCCTCGGTGGACCTCAGCTTCGACGCCGCTGTCCTGGAAGTCGTTGACGCCGACCCCGGCCGGTCGGGAGTCCAGGTCTTCACAGGCACGTTCCCCGGCCCGTCGGAAGGCCCAAGCGACGTCACGATCAACACGGCGGATAACACGGCGGGAACAATCGAGTACGACGTCACGCTCCTCGTCCCGGCGCCGCCGGTAAGCGGCAGCGGCACCCTGGCGACGGTACGCTTTCGGGGAAAGGCGATCGGCACGAGCCCCGTTGCGCTGGAGAGCGCGGCCCTCTGGGGCCCCGGGCCTAGCGATGGGATCACGACCACGACGGCCAGCGGCGAGGTGCAGGTCGCGGAGTCGGCGACGGACACCCCTCAGCCCACGCCCACTTCGGCATCGACGGCGACAAGGACGCCCTCCGGCACGCCGCGGGAGACGAACACTCCTGCGCCAACCAGGACGCCCAGGCCAACGAACACGCCCGCGTCCACCAAAACGCCGAAGTCGACGGCGACGCCGAAACCGCCTATGGAGAAGCCGGAGTCGACGAAGGCAGCCGTCGCCGCCGCGGGCGTCCAGCCGACGCCGTCGGGAGGGGCGCTGCCGTCAGCCGGTACCGGCGAGATGCCGGCTCAGGTGTGGCGCTGGTTCTTCCTCAGCGGCGCCGTCGTCATGGGGCTGGCCACCTGGGCGTTCACCTTCCGCTTCTACGCTCGTCAGAAGGAAAACGAGCGCTTCTGGCACCGCTGACTCCAGCGCGCCAATCGCGGGAAAACGACAAGCCGCCCTCTCGAGCGGCTTGCGTGTTGTTAGAACCCCGACGTTCGGGCTCATCGCTTCAACCGGCGCGATGGAGCCTGCTCTGTGGTCCCCCGATCCCGTTAGAGTGCGCGTACCTTGAAGGTAGGCTTTCGGGAAAGCTCCTTCACCGCCGCGTCGCGCAGCTTCTCACACGATGCCTTGAGCTGCTCCATGTCCCTGGCGCCCAGAGTCTTGAAGAGCTTCCCGCTGGCATCGTTGGCGACCGCGAACGCCTCTTCGAACATCTTGATGCCCTTGTCGGTGAACTCAACCAGCCTCTTGCGGCGGTCTTTCGGGTCGCCGTGAGTGTGCACCCAACCCTTGGCTTCCGTCCGGTCGACGAGACCGGTCAGGCTGTTGGGCTCCTTGACCATCCACGCGGCGAGCTCGCTTACGGCAAGCGGACGCCGCTCATACGCCAGCAAGGCCAGCAGGTGCAACTGCGGCAGGGATATACCCTGGGGGATCAGCGCGATTTCCTGGACCTTGAATACGGCATTGTATGCCTGGTAGAGGGCGTGCCAATCGCCCAGCCCTTTCATCTTGTCGGCGCTCATCGCCTTCGGAAGACGTGCCTTGTTCGCCACTGACTAACCTCCGTTCTGCTTGTCCACTGTGAAGGAACCACCCGTCCTTCCGCCGCCGTCCATATGATGGGCGTCCGCAGTCGATTGATGCCTTGACTGCTGATCAACGAAGTTGATCGTCCCAGGCCGACTTCTTCTCATACAGTCCACTTCCATTCCTACCTTAGTCTGGACTGGATTGTCAAGTAGCGTGCTCGCCTCTAGACTGCTAATCTTTTGTCGATTGGCACGCGAGAATATCCATCTTATGATGAACGCCGCGTTCCAGCACAGGTGCAGCCAGATGACGCGGCCGGGGACTTGCTCCTACCGGCTCTCCACGCCATGATGGCTGGACCGTCGATGGATAGCGCCATGACGCAGCCAGTCACTTTCCCGGCGAACGGCCTGACCCTCGAGGGCATCCTGCACGCCGCCGCGAACGGCGAAGGCCGCCCCGTGCCCGGCGCCGTCGTCTGTCATCCTCACCCGCTCTACGGCGGCGACATGCACAACGCCGTGGTCGTCGCGGTCTGCGGCGCCCTGGCGATGCAAGGGATCACCGCCCTACGGTTCAACTTCCGCGGCACCGGCGCCAGCGAAGGCTCGCACGGCGGCGGCCGCGAGGAGCCCGACGACGTCCATGCTGCCCTCGATTTCCTCGCATCTCAGCCCGAGGTCCACCCGCAGCGGTTGTGTCTGGCGGGCTATTCGTTCGGCGCCCTGGTTGCCCTCTCGACGCCCTACCCGCCGCTGGCCGCCCTCGCCGCGATATCACCGCCGCTCGCCGCGGACAGAGGCAACGACATAGAGCTCTCCTGCCCGACGCTCGTCATCTTCGGCGGGCGCGACACCGTGGCCCCCGCCGGCAGCCTGGAGCGTGCGGGCATCGATCTGCCTCCGAGGAGTCGCGTCGTCGTTGTGCCGGGAGCCGATCACTTCTGGTGGGGGCGTGAGAAGAACGTCGCGGAGGAGGTCGCCGCCTTTTTCAGCGAGCACACGCGGCCCCAGGCGGGTCGCGAAGCGTCTACTCGTGACGCAGAGCCTCGATAGGATTGAGTCGCGAAGCCCTGAACGCGGGGTAGATGCCGAAGAACAGGCCGATGGCGGCGGACACCGTAAATGCGACGATGATCGAGAAGGGCGTCACGGCCGTATAGAGGTCGCGGCCAAAGAGGTGCTGCCCGTTGGCAAGCTTCGCGGCCAGAACGCCGCCGCCAACACCGATGAGTCCGCCCAACATCGTAACCACCAGCGCTTCAACTATGAACTGCCAGAGGATATCGACGCGCCTGGCGCCCAACGCCTTGCGAATGCCGATCTCCCGCGTCCGCTCTGTGACCGACACGAGCATGATGTTCATGATGCCGATGCCACCGACGATCAGCGAGATGCCGGCGATGCTCCCCAGCAGCACCGTCAGGGTCTGCGAGACCGCGTTGACAGTCGACACGAGGTCCTCCTGGGAGCGGATTGTGAAGTCGTCCTTCGCGACGCCGTGGCGTTCCCGCAGCAAGGCGGAGAGCTCCTCCTTCGCCTGGCCGAACTTGTCGGGATCGGTAACCTTTATCGTTATCTGATGGACGTTGCTCTGCCCCTTAGGGTTGCGGATGTATGGGATGCGGGCCTGCATCGTCGGCAATGGGATCAGCATCAGGTCATCTTCGTCACCCGTGGCGGTCGCTCCCTTGCGCTCCATGACGCCGACGACGAGGAAGCTGAAGCTGAAATACACCCGAAACGCTCCCACCGTCAGCCGGACCGTTCGCCCGATCGGGTCGACATCGCCGAAGAGCTGCTCCGCGACGTTCGCGCCCACCACGGCGACTAACCCCTTGCGGGTTATGTCATCTTCGTTTATGAAGCGGCCGCTCTCGACGTAGTGATTGCGTGTGTACTGGTAGTCCGGCGTCACGCCGGTAACGCTGGAGGCGGTCAGGCTCTCTCCGCCGGCCGTAAGAGTCGCATCGAAGAACACCTGCGACGCAACGCTCTCTATGTAAGGGTAGCGGTCCGGGTTGTTGATGGCTTCGGCGTCCGCGAGTACCAGCGTGAGCACCGTCCCGCCCACGGGGCTGTTCGTGGGGTTGTCTTCGGGCTTCCCGGGCCGGATGAAAAGGAGGTTGCTGCCCAGCCCGCGGATCTGGTCGGTGATCCCCTTCTGCGCACCCTGGCCGGCCGCCATCAGAGCGATAACGGCGCCCACCCCGATGACGATGCCCAGCATCGTCAGCATGGACCGCATCTTGTTCGCGGCGAGAGCCCGGATGGCGATGGGTATCGTGTCGAATATGTTCATCGGGACGCTTGCGGGCTAGGGCGGCGACCCGACCGCGGGCACGGCAGGCGCAGAGGGCGCCGGCCGCCCAACGGCGGGAGAATTCTTCGTGTCGCTGACGATCTGGCCGTCGCGCAGCTTGACGATCCTGCGCGTATGATGCGCGACCTCCATATCGTGAGTCACGAAGACCACCGTTATCCCCAGGTCCCGGTTCAGCGTCTCGAAGATAACCATTATCTCGCCGCTTGTCGCCGTGTCCAGGGCGCCGGTCGGCTCGTCGGCCAGGATCAGCGACGGCCTGCCGACGATGGCGCGGGCGATGGCTACGCGCTGTTGTTCGCCGCCGGAGAGCTGCGTCGGCCGGTGGTGGGCGCGCTTTCCCAGCCCCACGTCCGCCAGCGCCTGCCTGGCCACTTTCTTCCGGTTGCGCACCCCTCGATAGACCAGCGGCACCTCCACCTGTTCCAGCGCGGTCAGTCGCGGCAGCAGGTTGAAGCTCTGGAACACGAACCCTATGCGGCGGTTCCTGATCCGCGCCAGGGCGCTGTCGCTGAGGCTGCTGACGACCAGGCCGTCAAGGCTGTACTTGCCGGAGGTGGGCACGTCGAGACAGCCGATGATGTTCATCAGCGTCGATTTGCCCGACCCGGACGGCCCGATGATCGCCACGTGCTCGCCGCTCCCGATCTCGAGATCCAGAGAGTGGAGGGCGTGGATGGCCACATCGCCCGTCCGGTAGACCTTGCTGATGCCGTTGAGCTGGATCACCGGTGCTCCACCTGCCGCTACTGAATGCCACCGGGCAACGGCGTCTTCTTCTCGTTCGCCTTGCTCGCCGCCGCCGTCGTCCGGACCGCTACCCTGTCGCCGACACTGAGACCGCTGACGATCTCGATGTTGTCGCCGTCGCTCAGGCCCGTGGTGACCGGCCGCGTCTCGATCGCCCCGCCGTCCGTAATCACCTCGACGATCTTCTCGACGCCGCGGCTGCGCACGACGGCGCTGGGGACCGCCACGACGCCCGCCCGCTGCTCCGTAATGATGCTCGCCGAGCCGTTCATGCCCGGCGCCGGGTTCGGTCCGGCCGGATCGTTCACGTTGCCGTTGATCTTGCACTTCACCTTGTAGATGATTACGCCCTGTTGCGTGTCCGGCGAAAGACCGACGGCGAATATCTGGATGGGGTATATCTTCCCCTGGATCGCATCGAACATGACACCGCCGACCTGGCCGGCCCTGATCGCCGGGAGCTCCGTCTCGCCCACGTTCAGCTCGAATATGAGGATGCCCGGCGTGAGGATGGTGACAGCCGGTATGGCCGGGTTGAGGACCTGGCCCAGCTTCACCGGCAGCGCCGAGACGATGCCGTCAAACGGCGAAACCAGGGTCGCGTCGCTGAGGGCGATGTTCGCCTGCTGCAGCTCTAGCTCGGCCCGGTGCACCTGCTCCTGCTGCATCGCAAGCTCTGTCTGCGTCGCGCCTTCCGTCAACTCGTCGCGCGCCGTCTCAGCAGCGCGGAGGTCTGCTTCCGCCTTGCTCAGGGCCGCATTGAGATCCGACACGTCCGTATCTGTGGCGCCGTCGATCAGCTCCTGGAGCGCGGCCCTGCTGGCGTCGAGAGCCGCCTGAGCAGAGGTCACGGCCTGCTCCGCGGCGCCGATATCGTCATGCGACGCACCGTCGTTCAGCTCATCGAGCGCGACCTGCGCCGCATTCAGCACTGACTCTGCTACAAGAACGTTCTCATCCGCGTTCTCCGATGCAGTTATGGCATTGCGATAGGTGGTGTTGGCGTAAGTCAGGTTGCCGGTTACCTGTTCGAGGTCGGTTATCGGCTCCGGCGTCGGTCGCGGTGTGCGTGTTGGCGTTGGCTCGCCGGTTGGCACGGGCGTGAAGGTCGCGGTTGGCGTGGCGGTTGGGGTGTGCGTGGGCGTTGGGCCCGACGTCGGCGTTGCCGTCGGCTCGGGCTGTACGCACTCCGACAATTTGTCGACCTGGTCGTTGGTGAGTGTCACCTCGTAATCGTTAGCCGCCATGCTGTCGCAGATGTCCTTGACGCCCTGGTTCGCCGCCGGATTGTCGCAAACGGCTCCGTCGTTCACCAGGTCGCAGTACTCTTTTCCCGCGTACTCCAAGGCGGCCTGTGAGTTATCTTCGTTACTCTGGGCGTCTTCCTGGGTCCGCTGCGCCTGCGACAGCTTGATCTGCGCCTGCACGACCGAGGAATCGGCGGCGGCGACATCGGCACCGGTCGCGCCCTTCTCCAGGGTCTGAAGCTTCGCTTCGGCCGCTGCCAGGCTGGCTTCCGCCGCGGCC